>DAOLLE010000134.1:0-7714 GCA_035331205.1 Burkholderiaceae bacterium | reverse complement strand
CAGAAGCTGAGCCTGAAATCATAACCGAAATGAATTCGGGTTCGCAAGAGGAAAGCGGGGGATTTTTCTAAGCTGCGCGGGCGTAGGTCTGCGCAGCCCGGGTGTCCACCCATTCCCGCCAGGCAAGTCTGGGTTCGTCCGCGCTCTCGAGCAGGGCCGGCAGATCACGCAGGCGCGAGGTGTCGGCCCGCAGGATGCGCTGCTTGATGGTGGGCAATTGCGCCGGATGCATGCTGAAGGAACGCAGGCCAACCGCGAGCAGCCATTCGGTGAAGTCCGGGTCCCCGGCCGTCTCACCACACACGCAGACGCCCTTGCCCGCCGCGATGGCCTGACGGATCGTCTGCGAGACCAATCCCAGCACGGCGGGGTGCCAGGGGTCGTAGAGGTGGGCGACCGATTCGTCGGAGCGGTCGATCGCCAGTGTGTACTGGATCAGGTCGTTGGTGCCCAGGGAGACGAAGTCGAAGTGACGCAGGAAGGTCGGCAGGATCATCACCGCGGCCGGCACTTCGATCATGGCACCGAGCTCCACCGGGCCGAAGGGCGTGCCGGTCGCCGTCAACTGCTGGCGCACCCGGGCGACCGAGGCCAGCGTCGCCCGGATTTCCTGCACGCTCGACAACATCGGGAACAGCAGCTTGACCGGGCCATCGGCCGCCGCACGCAGCACGGCGCGCAGTTGCACCTCGAACATGGCCGGATCCGCAAGGCTCCAGCGTATCGCGCGCAAGCCAAGGGCCGGGTTCAGCTGGTGCTCATGGCGCAATTCGCTGACGCTCATGCGGTCCAGGGGCTTGTCGGAGCCGATGTCGACGGTGCGGATCGTGACCGGCAGGCCATCCATGGCCCGCACCGCGCTGCGATAGGCCTCGTACTGTTCTTCCTCGTCCGGCAGCGCGCCTTCCCGGTTCATGAAAAGGAACTCGCTGCGAAACAGGCCGACGCCTTCGGCGCCCGCTTGCAGCGCGGCGGAGCAGTCACCCGGCAATTCGATGTTCGCCAGCAGCTCGACGCGCTGGCCATCCAGGGTCACCGAGGGTCGGTGGCGCAGCCTTGCCAGCCGTTCGCGCTCCAGATGGGCCTGGCGCTGGCGAAAGCGGTATTCATCCAGAACGATCGGCGACGGATCGACGATCAGCAGGCCCGAATCGCCGTCGATGATGACCCAGTCGTCCTGCTGCACCAGTCGGCTGGCCTCGCGAGCGCCGACCACCGCCGGGATGTCCAGGCTGCGTGCGACGATCGCGGTGTGCGAATTGCGCCCTCCCACGTCGGTGACGAATCCGGTGAAGACACAGCCCTTGAATTGCAGCATGTCGGCCGGCGAAATGTCGTTGGCCACCAGTACCAGCGGGTCTTCCCCGCCGAAGTCGCGTGCCTCGACGGAGAGCGCCTTCGATCGCCGGGTGGGCCGCGACGAGAGTGCCAGCAGGAGTCGCTCGACAACCTGCTCGATGTCGGCCTTGCGCTCGCGCAGATAGTCGTCCTCCATCTCGTCGAACTGGCGACCCAGCACTTCGAGCTGAGCGGACAGGGCCCATTCGGCGTTGTAGTGGCGCTCGACGATCCACTGCCGCGTCGCCTCCGCGACGGATTCGTCGCGCAGCAGCATCAGGTGGACATCCAGCAGGGCGACCAGCTCGGCCGGCACGTCGGCCGGCACTTCGCGCTTGAGCGCCTCCAGCTCGGCATCGACCAGGTCGCGGGCGCGGCGCAGGCGACGCACCTCGGCCGGGATTTCCGACGGACTGATGAAGTAGTGGGCGACGTCGACCCGGCTGGAAGCGACCAGCACGGCCCGCCCGATCGCCACACCCCGGGACACCGGCAAACCGAACACCTGCAGACTCATGGCCGGATGCTAGCAGCCGGGTCCGCAGGCTTCGCTCGGGACTAGCCCGGCCCGAGGCTCACTCGCCTTCGCCGAACTTATCGTCGATCAAGTGGCGCAGCGCGTCCATCGCCTCCTGCTCGCGCTCGCCGTTGGTTTCGATCTCGACCTGGCTGCCCAGTCCCGCGGCCAGCATCATGACGCCCATGATGCTCTTGGCATTGACCCGCCGGGTGTTGCGCGACAGGAAGACGTCGCAGGGGAAGGTGGCCGCCAGCTTGGTGAACTTGGCGGAGGCCCGCGCGTGCAGGCCGAGCTTATTGCTGATGGTGATGGTGCTGCGGATCATGGGCGTTCGCCTGAAAAGCCTGGTTCTGCGGCCGGGTCGAGGTCACGGCCAGCACGCCTTGGGTTCCCCCCACCATCGAGCGGGAGACGACTTCGTCGAGCGGCAGGCCACCGTAATTGATCGCCCGCCAGAGCATCGGCACGTTGACGCCGGCGATGGCGCGCACGCGCGAGCCGTCGCTCAGGCGCTGGGCGACGTTCGACGGTGTGGCGCCGAAGACGTCGGTGAGGATCAGCACGTCGTCGCTGTCGTCCTCCTCGGCATCGAGGGCCAGCAGCTCACGCGCACGCGCTTCGGTGACCTCCGGGCCCACATCGGCCACGACGTCCAAGGCCTGCACCCGGTCGGCGCAATCCGGAAAGGCATGCCGGGCCACCGCCAGCAGGGCGGAGGCCAAAGGGGCATGTGCAAGGATCAGGATGCGGGCCATGACGGCGCATTATCAGGCTTGTTGCACCGCCGCATAACGTGGGCAGTGCGGCAGACGCACCGCCCTCGATCACCGGCCCGCCCGGAGTGCCCCCCCCAACGGGAGGAAGCACGATCTGCGCCCGCGCCCGGCGGGGCTGATCCATCGCGGCGTCAGCCGAACAGCGCCAGCATGCGTTCGAGCGCGGCCACCAGCGGGGTTTGCAGCATCGGCAGGGTCCAGAGCATGCCGATCAGCCCAACCGACACGGTGATCGGGAAACCCACCGAGAAGATCTGGATCTGCTGGGCCACGCGCGAGATGACGCCCAACACGAGGTTGACAAACAACAGCATCGAGACGATCGGCAGCGCGATCCACAGCCCCAGACGAAAGATCTCACTGCCCCAGACCTGCGGCTGCAGGGTGGCGAAGAATTTCAGCGGCTCGGCGGAGACGGGAAAAGCCTCGAAGCTGCGCAGCACCGCCACCGTCAGCAGCAGGTGGCCGTTGACCACCACGAACAACAGGCTGCCGATGGCCGAGAAGAAGCGCGAGGTCGCGGTGCCCTGGCTGCCGGTGGCGGGGTCGAAGAAACCGGCGAAGTTCAGGCCCATCTGCAGCCCGACCAGCTCGCCGGCGAATTCCACCGCAGCGAAGACCACCCGCGCCGCGAAGCCGAGTGTCAGACCGATCAGCACCTGCTGCGCCACCATCATCAGCCCGGTGGCGCTGTCCAGCGGCACGACCGGCATGTCGGGCAGCGAGGGCTGCGCGGCCAGCGCAATCAACAGCGCCAGACCGATCTTCACCCGCACCGGCACGGCGCGCGAGGACAGCACCGGCACCGAGCCGAACAGCGCGAGCGTGCGCAGGAAGGGCCACAGCAGCGGCGTCAGCCACTGCAGGATGCGGGCTTCGTCGAAGGTCAGCACGGCGCGGCGGCGGGGCGGGTGGACAGCAAGACGGGCATCAGCCGACCGCCGACGGGATCGCCTGCAGCACCCGCTGCAGGTACTCGACCAGCGTGGTCAACATCCAGGGACCGGCAAAGGCCATCACCGCCACGGCCGCGACCATCTTGGGCACGAAGGACAGCGTGGCCTCGTGAATCTGGGTGGCGGCCTGGAAGATGCTGACGACCAGGCCGACGACCAGCACGGTCAGCAGCATCGGGGCGGCGACCATCAGCAGGGTGGTCAGGCCTTCCTGGCCGAAGGTGAGGACTTGGGTGGCATCCATCGGGTTGCTTTCACCTCATTGGAGTCAGGCGCGGCTCAGACCGCGAAGCTCGCCGCCAGCGAACCCAGCAGCAGATTCCAGCCGTCGGCCAGCACGAAGAGCATCAATTTGAAGGGCAGCGCCACCAGCACCGGCGAGAGCATCATCATCCCCAGGCTCATCAGCACGCTGGCGACGACCATGTCGATCACCAGGAAGGGGATGAAGATCAGGAAGCCGATCTGGAAGGCCGACTTGAGCTCGCTGGTCACGAAGGACGGCACCAGCACACGCAGCGGCACCTGCTCGGCCTTGATGCCGGATTCCAGCTTGGCCAGCTTGCTGAACAGGGCCAGATCGGACTGGCGGGTCTGCTTGAGCATGAACTGGCGCATCGGCTGCTCGCCGCGGGACACCGCCTCCTCGAAGCCGATCTGGTTGGCCACGAAGGGCTTGTAGGCCTCGTTGTAGACCTTGTCGAGGGTCGGCCCCATCACGAACAGCGTAAGGAAGAGCGACAGGCCGACGATCACCTGATTGGGCGGCGCCGCCTGCGTGCCCAGCGCCTGGCGCAGCAGGCCGAGCACGATGACGATGCGGGTGAAGCCGGTCATCATCAGCAGCACCGCAGGCAGGAAGGACAGCGCGGTGAAGAACAGCAGCGTCTGGATCGGCACCGAGTAGCTGCTGCCGCCCGCGCCCTGCCCCACCAGCAGCGGCAGCGCCGCCGGGGCCGTCGTCGCGGCGGCCTGGGCTAAAGCCCATCCAGGAACGACCGACAACACCGACAGGGCCGTGATCGTCCGCCCCCGCGGGAGCATGCGCAACACACCGGCCCGGCGGATGACCTCACGCGCCATGATCGCCTCCGGAAACATCGGGCCGGCCGCGGCGCACCGCCGGCATGGGGATCGGCCCCGCGCTCGGCGGGCCGGGCGGTTGAACCGGCGCCGATGGCTGAGGGCCCAGCGTCGAGCGCGCCGGCCCGCCCCGCGTCTCGCCGCGCGGCGACGGATTCGGCCGCGCCGGACGTCCCATCGCGTTGGACAGCGCCTGGGCGAAGCCGCCCCCCGCTGGCCCGGCGAGGACCGGATGCGCCGCCTCAGGCAGCGAGGTCAGCGTGTGCAGCGCGGTGATCTGCTGCGGCGTCACGCCCAGCACCAGCCAGCGGCGCTCGGCGCCCTCGCCGACCTCGACCGTCACGACCCGCTGCTGCGGCCCCAGCGCCAGGCTGCCCGTCAGGCGCGGGCCGGCGCTGGCACCACGGGCCGCGCCCGCCGCCAGGCCCGAGCGCTTGAGCAGCCACAGCGCGCCGGGAATCAGCGCCAGCACGACGCCGAACCACAGCAGTGACATCCACGAACCGGTGGCCATGCCTTCCTGTCCTCGTTGACTCGAAAAAACCCGACGCTCGGCTCAGCTGCCGCGCGACAGGCGGCGCATGCGTTCGCTGGGCGTGACGATGTCGGTCAGCCGGATGCCGAACTTGTCGTTGACCACCACCACCTCGCCCTGGGCGATCAGGTAGCCGTTGACCAGCACGTCCATCGGCTCGCCGGCCAGCGCATCGAGCTCCACCACCGAGCCCTGGGCGAGCTGGAGGATGTTCTTGATCGGGATGCGCGTGCGGCCCAACTCCACGGTGAGCTGCACCGGGATGTCGAGGATCAGGTTGATGTCGTTGCCCGCCGCCGGCGCGGGCGCACCACCGCCGGTGTTGAAGTTGGCGAAGGCCGCCGGGGCCATGTTGTGCATCGGCTCGACGTGGCCACCGCCGGACATCGCGTCGCCGCGCGAAAGGTCGATGCCACCCGCATCCTGCCGGCTCTGCTCGTCCAGCGCAGCCGCCCATTCAGCCGCCATCGCGTCCTGGTCGGAGTCGAAGGCATTGTTGTCAGCCACCATGTTTGGCATCTCCTATCCAGGTCATGTTCTGGTTGGTGAGCACGCGCTCCACCTTGAGCGCGTAGCGCCCGTTCGAAGTGCCGTAATGCGCCTCGACGACGGGCACCCCGTCCACCTTGGCCTGGATCAGCTTGTCCAGGTCGAGCTCGATGAAGTCGCCGGCCTTGAGTGCCAGCAGCTGTTCGACGGTCGCCGGCGCGCGGGCCAGCTCGGCCACCAGCTGCACCTGCGCGGCCTGGATCTGGTGCGTCAGCAGCTTGACCCAGCGCCGGTCGGGCTCGGCCGAATCGCCGTGGGTGCTCGAATACAGCACGTCGCGGATCGGCTCGAGCGTCGCGTAGGGAATGCAAAAGTGGATCGTCCCGGAGCTGTCGCCGATCTCCAGCGTGAAGCTGCTGGTCACCACCACCTCACCGGGCGCGGCGATGTTGGCGAACTGCGGCTGCATCTCCGAGCGCTGGTAGTCCAGCTCCAGCGGGTAGATGCCCTGCCAGGCCTTGCGGTACTCGGCGGTGATGACCTCGACCACGCGCAGGATGACGCGCTGCTCGGTGGGCGAGAAGTCGCGCCCCTCGATGCGGGTGTGGAACTTGCCGGTGCCGCCGAAGAGCGCGTCGATCACCGCGAAGACCAGCGTCGGGTCGCAGATGACCAACCCCGAGCCGCGCAGCGGGCGCACCGAGACGATGTTGAAGTTCGTCGGCACCACGATCTCGCGCAGGAAGGCGCTGTACTTCTGCACCTTGATGCCACCGACGCTGACTTCCGGCGTCTTGCGGATGAAGTTGAACAGGCCGACGCGGATGTTGCGCGAGAAGCGCTCGTTGATGATCTCCAGCGTGGGCATGCGCCCACGCACGATGCGTTCCTGGCTGGCCAGGTCGTACTCGCGGATGCCGCCCTTGGGCGAATCGTCCTCCTCGAGCTTCTGGCTCTCGCCGGTGATGCCCTGCAACAGCGCATCCACCTCGTCCTGGGACAGGATTTGCTGGTTCATGGTGCCGGCACAGAAAGAATGACTTCATCCTGCGGACGCCGTGGATCCGGCTTCGCAGGGCCACTGGCGTCGCCCCCCTGGGGGGGAGCGGCGTCAGCCGCAACGGGGGGGGGTGTCATTGAATGATGAAGCTCGAGAAGTGCACGTGCTGCACCGGGTTGTAGACCGGCGCCTTCTTGCGCTTCTTCTTGCCGGCGGCAGCGGACGAGTCGTCGTCGGCGTCGATCTCGATGCCCATCGGACGCACCGCCTCGCGCATCACCTCCTCGGCCAGCTTCTCCTTGCCTTCGCGCTCGAGCAACTCGGCCGAGGTCTTGTGCGACAGGATCATCAGGATGCCGTTGCGGATGGCGGGCATGTAGCCCTTCATCTCGTCGGCGAACTTGGGCTCGTCGACCTCCAGCGTGATGCCGATCTGGGCATAACGCTCCTGCTCGCGGTCGGCCAGGTTCACCACGAAGGGGTCCAGCGGCACGTAGGTGGGCGGGTGGCCGGGCTTGCGCTCGGGCTTCTTCGCCGCCGCGGGCGCATGGGCAGCGGCCTTGGCATGACCGCCGTCGGCCTCGGCCTCGTCGCCTCCGTCCTCGGCGGGCTTCTTCTTGAGCAGGAAGAAGGCCGCGCCACCGCCGATGACCAGCAGCAGCACCACGGCCACGATGATGATGAGCAGCTTCTTCGACCCCTTCTTCGGGGCGGCGTCGGCAGCGGGGGCTGCGGCGGCAGCGGACATGGTCGGGAACTCCTGCGAAAGGGCTTCACCGCGGCGCCCGGCGAGCGGGCAGGGGCGGTGGGTCTGCGGCTCATTATTCGGAGAGGCTCAGTGCCGCGATGGCAGGAAAAGGCCGGAAGAGGCCGGGCAGACCTCGCCTTGGCGCGCTGGCCGGTTGTGCGGCGGGCTGTGCGACTGGTTGTGCGGCGGGTTGGGCGGCAGGGACTGCCGCCCACCCCCCGAAGGGACGAACCGCCGATCAGGCGTACAGGTCCAGCGCGCGCAGGCCG
>DAOLLE010000133.1:0-7718 GCA_035331205.1 Burkholderiaceae bacterium | reverse complement strand
GGGCCGGCACGGCCGGCGGGCTGCTGCCCGGACCGGTGGCAGCGGCGGAGGCCGCCGGTTCGGAGCCCGACGCCGGCTTGGGCGGGCCGGCCTTGCTGGCCAGCGGCGCATTGGGGTCCCAGTGGCGGTTCTTCTCCGCCTCGGCCGCATCCTGCTCGGCGGTGCGCTGGGGCACCTTGTCGACGAAGGGCACCGGCACCTTGGTGACGTACAGCGCCACGGCCAGCGCCAGCGCGAGGCCGACCAGCAGCCCCACCACCACGCCCAGCGCGAAGCCGCCGCGCTGGGCGCCTCGCTGGGTCTTGTTGCTCGTCGCCGCCATGCGCGCTCGCTCCTGCTGAGGGGGTCGGGTCCGTTCGAACCGGTTGGTGGGATCAGCGCCGAAGTGCGCTCACATCTTGCGCGGTGCGCCCACGCCCAGCAGCGTCAGCGCGTTGCGCAGCACCTGGGCGGTGGCCGCCAGCAGGGCCATGCGCGCGCGCATCAGCGCCGCGTCGTCGACCAGGAAGCGCTCGGCCGCGTAGTAGCTGTGGAAGGCCGAGGCGAGGTCGCGCAGGTAGAAGGCCACGTCGTGCGGGGCCAGGTCGCGCGCGGCGTTGCTCAGCATTGCCGGGTAGTCGGCCAGCTTGAGCATCAGCGCCAGTTCGGTGGGCGCCACCAGCCGGTCCAGGTCGGCCTGGCCGAGCGTGGCGAGGTCGCCGCCGCGCTCGCCCGCGTAGGTGTCGAGCACCGAGCAGATGCGCGCATGCGCGTACTGGACGTAGAACACCGGGTTCTCGTCGTTCTGCTTGAGCGCCAGGTCGACGTCGAAGGTGAACTCGGTGTCGGCCTTGCGGCTGATGAGGAAGAAGCGCACCGCGTCGCGGCTGGTCCACTCGATCAGGTCGCGCAGCGTGACGTAGCTGCCCGCGCGCTTGCTGATCTTGACCTCGGCGCCGTCGCGCAGCACCCGCACCATCGTGTTGAGCACGTAGTCCGGGTAGCCGGCGGGGATGCCCACGCCCGCCGCCTGGAGGCCGGCGCGCACGCGGGCGATGGTGCCGTGGTGGTCGGTGCCCTGGCAGTTGATGACCTTCGAGTAGCCACGCTCCCACTTGGTGATGTGGTAGGCCACGTCCGGCACGAAGTAGGTGAAGGAACCGTCGGACTTGCGCATCACGCGGTCCTTGTCGTCCCCGTAGTCGGTCGAGCGCAGCCACAGCGCGCCTTCGTGCTCGTAGGTCTTGCCCGCATCGACCAGCTTCTGGACGGTCTGCTCGACCCGCCCGGAGGTGTACAGGCTGGATTCGAGGTAGTAGCTGTCGAAGGTCACCCCGAAGGCCTGCAGGTCCAGGTCCTGCTCGTGGCGCAGGTAGGCCACCGCGAACTGGCGGATGCCGTCCAGGTCGGCGGGGTCGCCGCTGGCGGTGAATTCCCGGTCGTCGGACTTCACCGTCTTCTTCGCCAGGAAGTCGGCCGCGATGTCGGCGATGTAGTCGCCGTTGTAGGCGTTCTCCGGCCAGTCGGCGTCACCGGGCTTGAGGCCCTGGATGCGGCACTGCGTCGAGGTGGCCAGCGTGGCGATCTGCACGCCGGCGTCGTTGTAATAGAACTCGCGCGTGACGTCGTAGCCCTGCGTCTCGAAGAGGTGGCACAGGCTATCGCCCAGCGCGCCCTGGCGCGCGTGGCCGACGTGCAACGGGCCGGTGGGGTTGGCGGAGACGAACTCCACCATCAGCTTGCGGCCGTTGGACACCTGGCGGCCGAAGCCCTCGGCGCTGCCCAGCACCTCGGCAACGACGGCCTGCTTGGCCGCGGGCTTGAGGCGGATGTTGATGAAGCCCGGGCCGGCGATCTCCATCGCGTCGACCCAGCGCTGCACCGCCTCGCGCCGCTGCAGCGCGGCAATCAGCGCCTGCGCCAGCTCGCGCGGGTTCTTCTTCAGCGGGCGCGCCAGCTGCATCGCCGCGGTGCAGGCCAGGTCGCCGTGCGCCGCCTGCTTGGGGTTCTCGAACACCGGCTGCAGCGCCGCTTCGGGCGCGAGTTCGGTCAGCGCGTCGCCCAGCGCGCTCAGCAAGTCGTTCTTGGCTTGGATCATCCAGGGATTCTAAAGGGGGGGTCCCGACAGGGCAGGCGGGGTGGGCGAGGTCGGCCACCGCGGCTCTGTGCGGCGCAGGCCGAGCGCAGGCGACGCGCCGGATCGTGCAGGGGTCACAGCCCGGACTGTGCTGCAGGACGCAGCAATCGCGTCGCAATTGCAACCCCGTCCGCATTTGTGCGCCAGGCCGCTACGATCCGGGGATGTTCGATCCCACGGTTCCCGTCCTGCCCGAGCGCATCGGCAAGTACCGCGTCGTGCGCCGGCTTGGCGAGGGCACGACGGCCGAGGTCTTCCTCTGCCACGACGAATTCCACGACCGCTCGGTGGCGGTCAAGCGGGTGCGCCCGCAGGCGCTGGCAGACAGCGTCGACGGCCACGTCTTCGCGCGCTTCTTTGCCTCCGAGGCCGCGCTGGCCGGGCGGCTGCACCACCCCAACGTCGTCCAGATCTTCGACGCGGTGCCCGACCCCGTCGCACCCTACGTGGTGATGGAGTACGTGCCGGGCACCACGCTGCGCGCTTGGTGCCAGCCGGGCCACCAGCTGGGGCTGGAGCAGATCGTCGAAGTCGGCTTCAAGTGTGCGATGGCGCTGGGCTACTGCTACCGCCAGGGCCTGGTGCACCGCGACGTCAAGCCGGCCAACATCCTCGCGGTGGAAACCCATGGCGTGGTCACCGACGTCAAGGTCACCGACTTCGGCAGCGCGCTGAACCTGACCTCGGACGCCACCCAGGTGCACCGCGTGGGCTCGCTGGCCTACATGTCGCCCGAGCAGCTGGACGGCAGCGAGCTCGACGCGCGCGCCGACATCTACTCGCTCGGCGCGGTGCTCTACCACCTGATCGCCGGGCGGGCCCCGTTCGAGGCGGCCAACCAGGCCAGCCTGATGCACCAGATCTGCCACGCCCAGCCGCCCAGCCTGGTCGGGCTGCGCCAGGGCGTGAGCCAGGCGCTCGACGACGTGGTGCAGCGCTGCCTGGCCAAGCGCGCCGACGACCGCTATCCCTCCTGGGAGGCGCTGGGCGAGGCGCTGTCGCAGCTGGTGTCGACCCAGCAGGTGCCGCGCGGCGTGCTGCAGGGCGTGCTCGACTCGGAGCGCTTCACGCTGCTGCGCATGCTGGAGTTCTTCACCGCCTTCGGCGACGTGGCGCTGTGGGAAGTCGTACACCGCGCGCGCTGGCAGCGCTTCCCGGTCGGCCACAAGCTCTACAACCGCGGCGAGGAGGGGCGCACCTTCCACATCATCGCCTCCGGCGCGGTGGAGGTGTACCGCGACGGCCGGCGCGTCGCGCAGCTGGGCGCCGGCACCTCGGTGGGCGAAATGGCCTACCTCGCGCCCAGCCCCGAGCTGCGCCGCCACAGCACCGACGTGGTGGTGACCGAGAAGGCGACGACGATCTCCTTCACGCCCGAGATGCTGGCGCGCCTGAGCCCGAGCTGCCGCCACCTCTTCGACGAGGCGTTCATCCGCGTGCTGGTGCGCCGCCTGCACGCCGCGCACGAGGCCCTGGCGCATCCCCGGCGCATCCTCTGATCCAGCCAGCCTCTGCCTGGGACGGTGCGTGCGGCTTGCCCGCCACAGTCTGGGCCGGCTGTGCACCGCCGCGGGGGTCGGCGCGTTGAGTGCGGGCGCAGCCCGCTTGCGAAGCCACGAGGCCCGCAGTCCAATGCGCGAGGCGCTACCGCTGGCGGTGGCGCCGCTCGCTCGATGTCCCATTCGATCGTCCCCATCGTCACCCTTTCGCTGCTGGAGTTCCCGATGAAGAAGCTGATGACCGCCGTCGCCCTCGCCCTGTTCGGCCTGGCCACCGCCGCCCACGCCGCCGACGCCACCTGCGAGTCCAAGGCCGTCGACAAGAACGGCAAGGCCCTGGCCGGCGCCGCCAAGGCCAGCTTCATGAAGAAGTGCGAGGCCGCCGCCAGCTGCGAGTCCAAGGCCGTCGACAAGAACGGCAAGGCCCTGGCCGGCGCCGCCAAGAACAGCTTCATGAAGAAGTGCGAAAGCGGCAACTGATCGCCCTGCGGTCCTGAGCCCACGGCCCGCCCGGCCCCCCGCCGCGCGGGCTGTGTCGTTTCTGGGCGGCGAACCGCCTGAAACACTCGGGCCTATGATCGCTCCATGAGCTCGTCGTACCTCTGGGTCAAGGCCCTGCACATCGTGTTCGTCGCCAGCTGGTTCGCCGGCCTGTTCTACCTGCCGCGCATCTTCGTCAACCTGGCGATGGTCGAGCCGGGCAGCCAGGCCGAGCGCGAGCGCCTGCTGCTGATGGCCGGCAAGCTGGACCGCTTCGCCACCGGCCTGATGTGGATCGCGCTGGCCAGCGGCCTGTGGCTCTGGCTGGGCGTGGGCATCGGCCGCGAAGGACCGGGCAACGGCTGGTTGCACGCCAAGCTGACACTGGTGCTGGGCGTGCTGGCCTTCCATGTCTACAACCGGCGGCTGCGCCAGGCCTTCGAGCGGGGTGACAACGCGCGCAGCCACGTCTGGTTCCGCGTCTACAACGAGGTGTCGGTGCTGCTGTTCGCCGCCATCGTCGTGCTGGTGGTCGTCAAGCCGTTCTGACGCGGCGCCCCCTCACCGACACCGCCCGATGGCCACGCCGCGCTCCTCCGCCTGGCCGCTGGCCTGGGTCTGGACCGGGCTGATCGTTTACGCCAGCCTGCACCCTTTCACCGGCTGGCGCTGGCCCGCCGTGGGGCAGGACAGGCTGGCCTGGCTGGCGCTGCTGTGGCTGCCGGCGCCGCACTCCTCGCGCTTCGACCTCTGGAGCAACTTCCTGGCCTACCTGCCACTGGGCTGCCTGCTGGCCATCGCGCGGCTGCGCGGGGGGCAGACGACCTTGTCCGCCAGCCTGCGTACCTTCCTGGCGGGCTCGCTGCTGTCGCTGGGCATGGAGCTGCTGCAGTACCTGCTGCCGATGCGTGCGCCCTCGCGCATCGACTGGGCGCTCAACAGCGCCGGCACGCTGTGCGGCATCGCGCTGGCGCTGCTGCTGCGCCAGCTGGGCGCGTTGCGCCACTGGCAGCGCTGGCGCGAGGGCTGGCTGGTGCCGCATGGCACGGCGGGGCTGGCGCTGCTGCTGTCCTGGCCGGTGGGCCTGCTGTTCCCGGCCCCGCTGCCCTTCGCGCAGGGCCAGGGCATCACGCACTTCGCCGAGTGGCTGGAGGGCCTGCTCGCGGGCAGCGCCTTCGAGGGCTGGGCCGAACTGCCCAGCGCCGATGGGCCGCTGCCACCCGGTCTGGAGGTGCTGACCATCGCGCTGGGCCTGCTCGCGCCCTGCCTGGTCGGCTATGTGATGACGCGGCAGATCTGGCAGCGCCTGGTGCTGCTGGGCGGTGCGTTGGCAGTCGGGTGGGTGGCCACGACGCTGTCGACGGCGCTGAACTTCGGCCCCGAACATGCCGGCACCTGGGTCACCGCCTCGGTGCCGCCAGGCATCGTGCTGGCGCTGCTGCTGGGCGTCGGGCTGGCGCTGCTGCCGCGCCGGCTCACCGCGGCGATCGGGCTGGTGGCGATGACGGCCCTGCTGGCACTGGTCAACCTGGTCAGCCCGGACCCTTATTTCGCCGAGAGCCTGCGCGACTGGGAGCAGGGCCGCTTCATCCGCTTCCACGGGCTGGCACTTTGGGTGGGCTGGGTGTGGCCGCTGGCAGCGCTGATCTTCCTGACCGCACGCAGCGTCGACAGCGGCCGCACCGACACCGACCGCCTGCACCCGCTCTGAGGTGGCGCGTTCCATCCATTCGGCAGCGCCGCGCAACTGCGGGGGCCGCGCCCGCCCGATCGACGTGGCCCGTTGGCGACAGACCGGCTCCTACAATCCCGCCATGAGCTATTTCGAGCGGCACATCTTCTTCTGCCTGAATCAGCGCGACGCCGGCCAGGCCTGCTGCGCCACCCAGGGCGCCCAGGCGGCCTTCGAGCACTGCAAGACGCGTGTCAAGCAGGCCGGCTTGGCCGGGCCGGGGAAGGTGCGCGTCAACAAGGCCGGCTGCCTGGACCGCTGCGCCGGCGGGCCGGTGGCGGTGGTCTACCCCGAAGCGGTCTGGTACACCTTCGTCGACCTCGCCGACATCGACGAGATCGTCGATTCGCACCTGAAGGACGGCCGCCCGGTCGAGCGGCTGATGCTGCCGGCGGACGTCGGCCGCTGAACCGGCCATGAACGCCCACACCCAGCGTCTGAGCATCGCCGGCCCGGTCGGGCCGATCGAATGCGCCCTCGACCTGCCCGCCGCCAGCGTCACGCCACAGGGCCTGGCGGTGCTCGCGCACCCGCACCCGCTGTTCGGCGGCACGATGGACAACAAGGTCGTGCAGACCCTCGCCCGCGCACTGCTGCAGCTGGGCTATCGCGTCGTGCGCTTCAACTTCCGCGGCGTGGGCGGCACCGCCGGCAGCCACGACGAAGGCCGCGGCGAGTCCGAGGACCTGCTGGCCGTGGTCGCCTCGCAGCGCCAGGCCGGTGAAACGCTGGTGCTCGGCGGCTTTTCCTTCGGCGCCTACGTCACCACGCTGGCCAACGCCGCGCTGCCCGACGAGGCCAGGCCGCAGCGCATCCTGCTGGTCGGCCCCTCCACCCAGCGCGCCACGCCGGCGCCGGTACCGGTCGAGCGCACGATCGTGATCCACGGCGAGGCCGACGACGTCGTGCCACTGTCGGCGGTGCTCGACTGGGCCCGGCCGCAGCACCTGCCGGTGACCGTGATGCCCGGCGTCGGCCATTTCTTTCATGGCCAATTGACGCCGTTGCGGAACCTGATCGTGCGTTCCTGGCACTGAGTCTTCAGGGCCCTGTCGCAAGGGGCCCCTCTTGGCCGGTCGGGCCCCAGCCGTCTCGACCGCCCGGCCGCACCTGCCGGCTGAACCCGTCCCTGGACGGGATCGCCGGCCTCGCCTCTCCCCGATCCTTGTGATGAACCGCCTGTTCCCCTCCTTGATCCGTGGCCTGCGCCGCGCCGCGCTGGTGCTCGGCCTGGCCCTGCCGATGCTGGCGTCGGCCCAGATTGCCGCGCCGGAGGTCGCCGCACGCGCCTACCTGCTGCTGGACGTCAATGCCAACCAGGTGCTCGCCGCACGCGACCCGGACGCCACCGTCGAGCCCGCGTCGCTGACCAAGCTGATGACGGCCTACCTGGTGTTCCAGGCGCTGCACGAGAAGAAGCTCGGCCTGGACCAGATGCTCACCGTCTCCGAGCGGGCCTGGCGCACCGGCATGACCGACGCCTCGCGCATGTACATCCAGGTGGGCACGCAGGTGAAGGTCGAGGACCTCATCAAGGGCATGATCGTGCAAAGCGGCAACGACGCCACGGTGCAGCTGGCCGAGACGGTGGGTGGCTCGCTGGAAGGCTTCGTCGCGATGATGAACCGCCAGGCGCAGGCCTTCGGCCTGAAGACCACGCAGTTCAAGAACCCCGAGGGCCTGCCCGCGCCGGGCCACGTCAGCACCGCGCGTGAGCTGTCGGTGATCGCCGCAAGGCTGCTGAGCGACTTCCCGGCCGAGGCCAAGTACTACACGATCAAGGAGTTCAGCTACGGCAAAATCACCCAGCAGAACCGCAACCTGCTGCTGTGGCGAGACCCGACGGTCGACGGCCTGAAGACCGGCTACACCGACGCGGCCGGCTACTGCT
>DAOLLE010000132.1:0-7752 GCA_035331205.1 Burkholderiaceae bacterium | reverse complement strand
GCCACCTGGAACGTCAACTCCCTGGCCGTGCGCCTGCCGCTGCTGGCCGTGCTGCTGCGCGTGATGGCGCGGGTCCACGCCGAGCGCGGCCTGCGGCTGCACAGCGAACCCATCGACACCGGCTGCGCCTTCGCCGGCGACGCGCAGGACCTGCAGGAAATGCTCGGCAACCTGATCGACAACGCCTGCAAATGGGCGCGGCAGGCGGTGACGCTGCGCGCACGCAGCGTCGGGGGCGGCAGCGAGGCCCGGCTGCAGATCCAGGTGGACGACGACGGCCCCGGCATCGACCCGACCCTGCGCGAGCGCGCCCTGACGCGCGGCGAGCGGCTGGACGAGGCCGTGCCCGGCTCAGGCCTCGGGCTGGCGATCGTGCAGGAACTGGCCCAGCTCTATGGCGGGCAACTGACGCTGGGACCCTCGCCCGCCGGCGGCCTGCGCGCCGAGCTCGACCTGCCGGCCGCGCTGCCCATCCCGACCTGATCCGACCCGACGGGCCACGCACCGCGGCGCTTCGATCGACAATGTCCGCTCACGCCACCTCTCTGCCCTGCCGCGCCACCGTCCATGAAGCTCGCCACCTGGAACGTCAACTCCCTGGCCGTGCGCCTGCCGCAGCTGCTGGCCTGGCTGGAGCAGCAGCAGCCGGACGTGCTGGTGCTGCAGGAAACCAAGCTCACCGACGACAAGTTCCCGGCCGCCGAGATCGAGGCGGCGGGCTGGCAGGTGGCCTGGTTCGGGCAGAAGACCTACAACGGCGTTGCGCTGCTCAGCCGCGGCAGCGCGCCCACAGCGGTGGTGAAGAACATCCCCGGCCTGGCCGACGAGCAGGCCCGGGTGATCGCCGCAACGGTGGACAGCGCCTTCGGCGAGCTTCGCGTGGTGGGCGCCTACTTCCCGAACGGGCAGGCACCGGGCAGCGAGAAGTTCGCCTACAAGATGGGCTGGCTGGAGGCACTCGCCGCCTGGCTGCGTGCGGAGCTGGCGGCCAACCCGAGGCTGGTGCTGATGGGCGACTTCAACATCGCGCCGCAGGACCGGGACGTGTACGACCCCGTCGCCTGGGCCGGGCAGATTCACTGCACCGACGCGGAGCGGGCCCACTTCCGCGGCCTGATCGATCTCGGGCTGGTCGACGCCTTTCGGCTCTTCGAGCAGCCGCCCAAGAGCTGGAGCTGGTGGGACTACCGCAACCTGGCCTTCCGCAGGAACCAGGGCCTGCGCATCGACCACATCCTGGTCGGCGAGGCGCTGCGCGGGACGGTACGCGCCTGCGCGATCGACAAGGCGCCGCGCAAGAACGAACGGCCCAGCGACCACGCGCCGGTGTGGGTCGAGCTGGGCGGCTGAACCGACTCAGCCCCTCCCCAACCCGCCCCGCCCACTCAGGGCCGCGGCCCGTAGACCGGCAGCGCCGCGCCCAGTTCGTAGGCGCCGGCATCGGGGGCTGCGCCGGCAAAGCCGTCCTTGAAGCCGGGCAGCACTTGGCCGACGTCGATGGCCGCGCCGCCGGCTCGCAGGCGCAGGTCGGGTGCCGCAAACGTGGTCATCGCCGCTGCCGGGAAGGTGATGGTGGCCGCAAAGACGTCCAGCCCCACCTGCACCGCGTTCTTCTCCGTGGTCTGGGCGCGGAGTTCGGCCAGCGTCGCAGTCTTGGTCGTGGCACCGAACCAGCCGTTGAAGCTGCCGAGCGTGGAGCCCAGTGCGTCGTAGTCCAGCGAGGCGCTGGCCACGTCGAGGTCGGCCAGGTTGATCACGCGGCCGGTGCCGGACGAATAGCCGCCCCAGGTGCCGGCCGGCCCGCCGATGAAGAGGTTGTTGCGGCTGTACAGGCCGTAGATCGGCACGCCCGGGTAGGAGGAGAAGGCGTCGCCGTTCTTCACCACGGTGTTGTGCAGCAGCACGTCGCCGTGAGAGCCGTTGTAGAGCTTGAAGGCGACGTAGGCCGCGTTGTAGACCACATTGCGGATGAACCAGGTCGGCCCGCCCAGGCCGGGCTGCGACGACATCCCGGTGAAGGTGTTGGTGATGCGGTTGCGCATCACGCGGCAGTTGTGGGCGCAGTAATCGGCTTCGATGGCGTCGTCGGCCGTCTCGCTGATGTCGTTGTTGAGGATGTCGATGCTGTACTGGCGCGAGGCCTCGCTCAGCTCGGTGGTGGAGATGCCGTCGCGAAAGCCCCGCACGCGGTTGTTCATCACCACATGGCCGGGGCCGTTGACCAGGATGCCCTCGCCGCGGTTGGCGCCCGCCACGCCCAGGGCCGCCTCGTTCCAGGCGGTCGTACCGATCACCGTGTTGTCGGCGATGAAGCAGTCCTCCGAGGGGCTGAGCATCACGATGCCGTTGCCGTTGTCCACGCTGGTCTGGGCGTTGACGGTGTTGCCCACCACGGCCACCCCCAGCGACTGGTTGATGCGGATGCGGCCATTGACCGTCAGCCCGCGCAGCTGCACGTACTGGCGGCCGATCAGCGACAGGTCGCCGCTGACGATCACGCTGCCGGCCGCCGCCGAGGCCGCGGCGCGGATCACCAGAGGCCGCGCCGCCGTGCCGTCCTGGTCCACCGTGGGCGAGGCGTAGGTGCCCGCACCCAGCTCCAGGATGTCACCGGGCTGCGCGCCGGCCATCACGGCGTCGAAGGTGGCGGGCGTCACCACCTTGACCGTGCCGCCCGCCAGCGGCTGCGGCTCGGCCCGCGTGGCCACGGTCACCGTGCGCGTGGTCGAGCCGCCGTCGGGGTCCATCAGGCTGAGCTCGACCTCGTAGCGCGTGCCCGGCTGCAGGTCGAACACGCTGCCGGAGTGGCGGGTGGCCCAACTGAAGCCGCCGGTGCTGCCCGCCGCGATGCGCCGCAGCGGTGCGCCGGTCGACCAGCTGCTGGCGCCGGCCACGCGGTAGCGCAGCGTCACCTCCGCGTTGGCGTTGGCGTCGCCGGTGAAGGCCCACTCCAGCGTCAGGTTCTGCAGCGTCGGGTTGGGCATGCTGACCTCACCGGCGATGGAGGCGTTGCTCGTCGCGCCGCCCGGCCCGTCGCCCGACGCAGCGTTCGAGCCGCTGCCGCCACAGCCCGCCAAGGTGACCAGGGCCGCCGCCTGGGTGGCGACGAAGAGCCCGCGCAGCGCCGGCAGGCGGCGGGCGAAAGACGGCGTGATGCGGCGGCCCATGCAGGGATCCTCGGGGTGTCAGATCCGCGGACCATACACCGGCAGCGCCGCCCCGTATTCGTAAGCACCCGCGTCGGGCTTGGCACCGCTGTAGCCGTCGTTGATGCCCGGCAGCACCTGGCCGACGTCCACCGCCGCGCCGCCGGCGCGCAGGCGCAGGTCGGGCACCGGGTAGATCGACATCGCGGCGGAAGGGAAGGCCGGCACCGCGCCGAAAACGTCCAGCCCCACCTGCACCGCGTTCTTCTCCGTGGTCCTGGCGCGCAGGTCGGCCAGCGTCGAGGTGGCGATGCCGCCGAAGCGCGCTTCGAAGCCGCCCAGCGTCGAGCCCAGCGCGTCGTAGTCCAGCGACGCGCTGGCGGTGTCGAGGTAGGACTGCTCCATCACCCGACCGCTGCCGCCCGAGTAGCCGCCCCAGGTACCGCCCGGCCCGCCGATGAAGAGGTTGTTGCGGGAGAACAGGTTGTAGATCGGCACGCCCGGGTAGGCCGCGAAGCCGTCGCCGTTCTTGACCACGGTGTTGTGCAGCAGCACGTCGCCGTAGCTGGTGCGGTAGAGCTTGAAGGCCAGGTGCGCGACGTTGTAGGCCACGTTGCGGATGAACCAGGTCGGCCCGCCCAGGCCCGGCTGCGACGACATCGCGACGAAGGTGTTCGTGATGCGGTTGCGCATGATGCGGCAGTTGTGGGCGCAGAAGTCGGCCTCGATCGCATCGTCCGCGGTCTCGCTGATGTCGTTGTTCAGCACGTCGATGCTGTACTGCTTGACCGCCTCGTCTTCCTCCAGGAAGGAGATGCCGTCGCGGTAGCCGCGCACGCGGTTGTTCATGATCACGTGACCCGGGCCGGTGACGAGAATGCCCTCGCCGTAGTTGGCCCCGTTGACGCCGAGAGCGGCCGAGCCCCAGGTGGTGGCGCCGTTGACGGTGTTGTCGGCGATGTAGGCGTTCTCGGCGTAGGCCCAGGAGACGATGCCGTCGCCGTTGCCCACCGAGGTCTTGGAGTTCACGGTGTTGCCGACGATGGCCGCGCCCAGCGTGCCGTGGAAGCGGATGCGCCCGTTCACCGTCAGCCCGCGCACCTGCACGTACTGGCGCCCGGCCATGTAAAGCTCGCCCTCGACGACGACGCTGCCCTTGGCCGCGCTGGAGGCGGCACGGATCACCAGCGGCTTGGCCGCGCTGCCGTCCTTTTCCAGCGTCAGGCCGGCGTAGCTACCGGCGCCCAGCTCGATGATGTCGCCTGGCTGCGCAGCGGCCAGCACCGTCTTGACGGTGGCCGGCGTGGCGGCCTTGACCGGCGCGCCGGCCATCGGCTGCGGCACGGCGCGCGTGGCGACCGTCACCGTGCGGGTGGTGGAACCGCCGTCGGGGTCCACCAGCGAGAGCTCCAACTCGTAGCTGCTGCCCGGCTGCAGGTCGAAGACGCTGCCCGAGTGCCGGGTCGCCCAGCTGAAGCCGCTGGTGCTGCCGGCCTGGATGCGGCGCAGCGGCGCGCCGGTGGCCCAGGTGGTCGTGCCGGCGGGGCGGTAGCGCACATTGACCACCGCGTTCTGGTTGCTGTCGCCGGTGAAGGCCCACTCGACGGTGAGGTTCTGCAAGGTCGGGTTCGGCGTCGTGATCGTGCCGGCCACCGAAGCCGCCGCGGGGTCGGTCGACGGCGTCGTCGGGGGGGGCGTCGTTCCGCCGGTCGTACCGCCGGTGGTGCCGCCGGTTGTTCCGCCGGTTGTTCCACCCGTCGTGCCGCCGGTTGTTCCGCCGGTCGTGCCGCCGGTCGAGCCCCCGCTGCTGCCGCCCGTGCTGCCCCCCGTCGTACCCCCCGGGCGGTTGCGGCGGCGGGCGGCTTCGATTTCTGCTGCGGAGGCGTCGCCAGGGGTGTCGGCGCTGGCGCTGCTGCTGCCGGAGTCGTTGCCGCTCGAGCCGCCGCCGCAGGCCGCCAGGCCGGAAAGCGACGCCAGCGCGGCCAGCAGCGCCAGGGTCAGTGCGGCCCGGCGAGGGGTCGAGGTGCCAGGGTGGCCGGACGTGGCGAAGGAGTGGGAAAGGTGCGTCATGGTGTACTGCAGCCCATGGCTGGGTGAACGATGCAATGGGCCATTCTTCGCAGCCCCTCACTGCGTCGGCGTATCGAACTGCAAGCCGACGCCCCCCGCGCTGCGCGGCGGCACGCAACCGCCCGACGACCCCGCGCAGGGCCGGGCGTTCCACGCCACGACCGCCGCTGCGGCACATCACCGCGCATTGGTGCACACTCTGGCGCGAAGGCTGCAGGCACCCAGCCCGCGCGCCCAGGTCCGCCGGTCCGCCCTCCCCTCGGCCACCCCGCCGATGCACCAGGACGGGGCGCTGCCGGGGTCGGAGCGCCGCAACATGCCGATGCACGCCACCCACCCATCGCAACAACCCCTACACGTTTGCGCATGACCGCCACCGCCCCGATCACCCCTTCCGCCCTGTTCTCCCCCTTCCACAGCACCCACATCGATCTGGCCCACCGCGTCGTGATGGCGCCGCTGACGCGCAACCGCGCGCCGGGCGGCGTGCCCAGCCCGGCGATGGTCGAGTACTACCGCCAGCGCGCCAACCCGGCCACGGGCGCCGCGCTGATCGTCAGCGAGGGCACACCGATCGGCCCGATGGCGCACGGCTACCTCGACACCCCGGGGATCTACACGCCCGAGCAGGTGGCCGGCTGGCGCCGGGTCACCGACGCGGTGCACGCCGAGGGCGGCCGGATCGTGGCGCAGATCTGGCACGTCGGGCGCATCTCGCACAGCTCGCTGCTGCCGGGCGGCGCGCAGCCGGTGTCGTCCACGGCCCAGGCGGCCAAGAGCAAGACTTACATCGCCGGCGGCTTTGCCGATGTGTCGACACCGCGCGCGCTGAGCACCGCGGAGATCGCCGCGATCGTGGCCGAGTACGCCCACGCCGCGCGCTGCGCCGTCGAGGCCGGCTTCGACGGGGTGGAGATCCACGCCGCCAACGGCTACCTGATCGAGCAGTTCCTGCGCGACCGCATCAACGACCGCACGGACGAGTACGGCGGCCCGCTGGCCAACCGCCTACGCTTCCTGGCCGAGCTCCTGCAGGCCGTCGTCGGCGCCATCGGCGCGGGCCGCACCGGCATCCGACTGAGCCCGGTCACCCCAGCGAACGACGCGGCGCTGGACAGCGACCCGCAGGCGCTGTTCAACGCGGTGGGCGACCTGCTCGGCGAACTCGGCCTGCTGTACGTGCACGTCGTCGAAGGCCAGACCGGCGGCGCGCGCGACTACGCGCCCTTCGATTACGCCGAGCTGCGCCGGCGCTGCAAGGCGCCGTGGATCGTCAACAACGGCTACACCGCCGCGATGGCCGAGGCCGCCGTCGCCGAAGGCCGTGCCGACCTGGTCGCCTTCGGCAAGGCCTTCATCGCCAATCCGGACCTCAGCCTGCGCCTGCGCCAGGGCGCGCCGCTCAACGAGCTGCAGCGCGACACGCTCTACGGCGGCGGCGAGAAGGGCTACACCGACTATCCGCGCTGGCAGCCGGGCGCCTGATCGACCCCGTCCGCGGGCGGCGACCCCTGTTGGCCACCGCTCGGGTCACCGCCCGGTCCAGGCGGGTGCGTGCAAAGTTGGCATCAAACTCTAGGCAGGATCGCCGCCGAGCCGCTACAGTGCGGCCCGGCGCCCGATCCGCGGATCACGGGCCCAGGACTTGCTTTACAGGAACAGCCCGTGACCACCGCCCCGACCTGCTGCCCGCCCGCCTCCCCGCGAAGACGACCGACTCGCACGCCCACCCGGCTGCTCTGGGCCCTGCTGTTGACGGCACTGCCGACCCTGGCGGCCGCGACCCCGCAGCCCATGGCGCCGCAGCCCACCGCCGCAATGTCGGCGGCCTCGATCGGCCCCACCGACGGGACCTCGGCGCCCGACAGCGCGGCAGACGAAGCCGATGCGGACGATGACGCCGACGAGGAGGACGACGCGGACGACGTGACCGCGACGCCGGGCGGCACGCACTTCGGCGTCGGGCCGACCTCGCTGCTCGACCGCGGCGACCCCGAGCCGGTGGTGGAGCCGATCCGCAGCGGCGGACCGAACAAGCCCTACACCTACGGCGGGCAGACCTATGTGCCCGACACCGGCGACGGGCAGTGGAAGCAGACGGGCATCGCCAGCTGGTACGGCCGGCGCTTCCACGGCAAGCGCACCGCCAGCGGCGAGATCTACAACCTCTGGGGCATGACGGCCGCGCACGTCACACTGCCGATTCCCAGCTACGCGCGCATCGTCAACCCGAAGAACGGGCGCTCGGTGATCGTGCGGATCAACGACCGCGGCCCCTTCGCGCGCAACCGCATCCTCGACCTGTCCTGGGCGGCGGCCGCCAAGCTGGGGCTGCTGCACGGCAGCGGACCGGTCGAGATCGAGCGCATCACCCACGACCAGATCCGCTCCGGCGAGTGGAAGGTGGCCCGCGACAAGCCGGTGAACTACGAGATCGCCGGCGGTGAGCGCCTGGGCAGCGCCCAGGGGCTCGCGCTGGCGCAACTGGGCCGGCTCGAACCAGTCGGCCGCGCCGGCAAGGGCACGCGCAAGGCGC
>DAOLLE010000131.1:0-7799 GCA_035331205.1 Burkholderiaceae bacterium | reverse complement strand
CACGTCGGCGGGTGGCCGTTCGTCCAGCGGCGTCACGCGCGCACAAACAGTGTCACCAGCGGCTCGTCGCCCAGCTGGCGGCTGCAATGGCCGTGCAGCGCGGGGTCGAAGGTGGCGCCGGCGGGCAGCAGGTCGGCCGAGTAGAAGCCCTGGCCGGCGGTGAAGACGCGCTTGCGCCCGTCCTGCAGGCCGATTTCCATCGCGCCGCTGAGCACGAAGAGCCACTGCGGATCGCCGGTGCAGTGGAAGTCGCTGCGAAAGCCCACCGGGCTCTGGCGCAGCTGGTAGCCACCGCTGGGCGCCAGCGGCGACAGGCGGGCCTGCGGCTTGCCCTCGGTCAGGGCGATGGGCGTCTCCTCCCAGTCGGCCCGGCCGTCGGGCCGGGTGATGAGGGCGACGCGGGTGAAGACGGGAAAGCCCCCGTCGGCGGGCAAGCTGGCGGTCATCGGGTCACTCCGGGTTCAACGTGGCCGGGCGCAGGCCATTGCGGCGCCGGTCCACAGCGCCGCGATTGTCGCCGGCCGCGGCGGCGCAGCCCCGCAGTCCGACGCGGCCAACGCAGCGCGCAGCGCTGCGCCTCACTCCAGCAGCGCCACCGACTTGACCTGCACCCAGAGCCTGCGGCCCGGCTGCACGTCCAGGGCGGCGGCCGAGCGCCGGGTCAGCCGCGCGAGCAGCACCGACTCGCCCACGCGCAGGCGCACCAGCGCCAGGCCGGGGTGGTCGTCACCGGCGAGCGCCTCGACCTGCCCGGCCAGCTGGTTCTGGATGCTGCTCGCGGTGGGCTGCTCGGCCAGGCTGACGTCGCGCGCCAGCACGCGCACCCGCACGCGCTGCCCCAGCGCCAGGCCGGCATCGCGCACCCAGAGGCCGCCGCCGGCAAAGTCCACCCGCGCGAGGTGCCAGGTCCGATCGATCTCAGCGACGGTGGCGTCCAGGATGGCGCCGGCGTCCTCGCCCAGGCGGATCGGCAGGTCCAGGCGGGTCAGCGTCTCGGCGATCGGACCCTGCGCGAGCGCCCGGCCGGCCTGCATCACCACGAGGTGGTCGGCCAGCCGGGCGACCTCGTCGGGCGCGTGGCTGACGTAGAGCATCGGAATCTTCAGCTCGTCGCGCACCCGTTCGAGGTAGGGCAGGATTTCGCGCTTGCGCGGCAGGTCCAGCGCGGCCAGCGGCTCGTCGAGCAGCAGCAGCCGCGGACCGACGGCCAGGGCCCGGGCGATCGCCACGCGCTGGCGCTCGCCGCCCGAGAGGCGCTGCGGCCGGCGCTCGAGCAGGTGGCCGATGCCCAGCAGCTCGATGGCCTGGTCGAGGCGAACCCCCTGCGCGTCGCGGCTGCGCGTGAGCCCGAAGCGCAGGTTGCCCAGCACCGACAGGTGCGCGAACAGGCTGGCCTCCTGGAAGACGAAGCCGATGGGCCGCCGGTGCACCGCCAGCCAGTGGCGCTCGTCCTGCCAGCATTCGCCGCCCACGCTCAGCCGGCCCGCCGGCGCGCGCTCCAGCCCGGCGATGCAGCGCAGCAGCGTGGTCTTGCCCGAGCCGGAGTGGCCGAACAGCGCGGTGACGCCCTGGCCGGGCAGGCTGAGGTCCACGTCCAGGGTGAACCCCGGCCAGTCGATGCGCAGGCGCGCGTCGATGCCCGCCACGTCACCCCACCTTGCGGGCGTCGGGCCGCCAGGCGTAGACCCCCAGCAGCACCAGGAAGGAGAACAGCAGCATCGCGCCGGCCAGGTGCTGGGCCTGGGCGTATTCCAGCGCCTCGACGTGGTCGTAGATCTGCACCGAGGCGACCCGCGTGACGCCCGGCAGGTTGCCGCCGATCATCAGCACGACGCCGAATTCGCCGACGGTGTGCGCGAAGGTCAGGATCGAGGCCGTCAGGAAGCCCGGCAGCGCCAGCGGCAGCGCCACGCTGAAGAAGGCGTCGATCGGCGAGGCGCGCAGCGTGGCCGCCACCTCCAGCGGGCGCTCCCCCACCGCCTCGAAGGCGCTCTGCAGCGGCTGGACCATGAAGGGCAGCGAGTAGAACACCGAGGCCAGCACCAGGCCGCCGAAGGTGAAGGGCAGCGGCCCCAGCCCGAGCGCCCGGGTGAGCTGGCCCAGCGGCCCGTTCGGCCCCATCGCCAGCAGCAGGTAAAAGCCCAGCACCGAGGGCGGCAGCACCAGCGGCAGCGCCACCACCGCAGCGATCGGTCCCTTCCAGCGGCTGCCGCTGCGCGCCAGCCACCAGGCGATCGGCGTGCCCAGCAGCAGCAGGATGAGGGTGACCACGCCAGCCAGCCGCAGGGTCAGCCAGACGGCTTGCAGGTCGCTGTCGCTCAGCATCGCACCGCCCGGACCCTATCGGCCTGCGGCCTCACCGGGCAGGACGAAGCCGTACTTCATCATCACCGCCCGCGCCGGCCTGCTCTGCACGAAATCCGCGAAGCGCCGCGCCAGCGCGCTGCCGGCAGCCCGCTTGGTGACGACGAAGCCCTGCTCCAGCGGTGCGTGCAAGCGCTCGGGAATCAGCGCGTAGCCGCCCCTGCTGGCCAGCTCCGGGCTGACGGCCAGCGCCAGCGCAAGGATGCCGACCTGCGCATTGCCCGTCTGCACGAACTGGGCGGTGTGGGCGATGTTCTCGCCGTAGACCAGCCGGGGCTCGACCTTCTCCCACAGCCCGGCGGCGCGCAGGGCCTCCTCGGCCCGCTTGCCATAGGGCGCATGCCGCGGATTGGCGATCGCGATGCGGGTGATGCTCGGGTCGGCCAGGCTGGCCAGGGTCATCGTCGTGGCGTCCAGCGACGCGCTCCACAGCACGATGCGGCCGACGGCGTAGGGCTTGACGTCGGGAAGCGCCAAGCCCGCCTGGACCAGGTCGCGGGCAAAGCCGATGTCGGCCGAGAAGAACAGGTCGTAGGGTGCGGCCTGCCGGATCTGGGCGTGGAACCTGCCCGACGAGCCGTAGACCACCGCCACCTCATCGGCGGCATTGCCCTTCTTGAAGGCGGCCACGACCTCGTCCATCGCGAACTTCAGGTCCGCCGCGGCGGCGATGGTGATCTTCTCGGCCCGGGCGGCAGCGCTGGCCAGCAGGGCACACAGCGCGAGCAGGGCGAGGCGGCGTTTCATGCGGCGTGGTGGGCGTCGTGGTCGTCGCCGACCCTTCGACCTGGATCGGCACCGTGATTTATCTTACTAAATAACGGTCGACCCCAGCCCATCGCCCGATGCCCCCGTCGGCCCGGCTCACCGGCGGCGGCGGACCCTGCTGCGCCACTCGACGATCAGCCGATGCAGCGGCCCATCAGCATCAACAGTGCGGCCGACACGACGGCGCCGAGCTCGGTGATCAGCAGCAGGGGCAAGGGACGCAGTGGTGTGAGCAGTGTCATGGCGGCCAACCTTCGACTGGATGGGTCCCGCAACGTTCAAGCATGCAGCGTGCCGGCACAGGGCGAAGCAGCCCGGCCAGGAATCGGGCGAACGGCAGCCCAACGGGCCGAACTGTGCGAGGTCGGGCCCCTGCCAGGCCGCCAACTGGTGCACGGCAGCCCGGATCTGGCGCACGGGCGCGCCGGGATGGGGCGGGATGAAGCGGGCGGCCGTCCCGCGGGCCCCCATTGCCCAAGGCGGAAAGTGACCGGGCGGCGCCGGGCCGCGCCGGCTGCTCAGAGGGTCTGGGCCAGGCGGGTCGCCTGGTCGATGGCCCGCAGGGCGTCGAGCTCGGCAGCGACGTCCGCGCCGCCGATCAAGCGGGCAGGGATACCGAGGCGCGCCAGCTCGTCGTGCAGCTGGCGGTTGGGCAACTGGCCGGCGCAGAGCACGATGGTGTCGACATCGACCACCCGCGGCTGACCGTCGACCGTGAGGTGCAGGCCGGCGTCGTCCACGGCGTCGTAGTGGGCCCCGGCGGTCATCGTCACTTCGGCCCGGCGCAGCTTGGCCTTCAGGATCCAGCCGGTGGACTTGCCGAGGTTCTTGCCCAGCGCCTCGGCCTTGCGCTGGAACAGGTGAACGCGCCGCGCGGGAGTCGGCGGCGGAGCCGGTACCTTCAGGCCGCCCGCGCTGGCGATCGTGGGGTCCACGCCCCAGGCAGCCATGAAGGCCTGCGGGTCCAGCGACTCCCGGGCGTCACCGACCAGGAACTCGGCCACGTCGAAGCCGATGCCGCCCGCGCCGACGATGGCCACCGTCGGCCCGACCGGGGCGCCCTCGCCGAGCACGTCGAGGTAACTCAGCACCTTGGCGTGATCGATGCCCGGGATCTCGGGCCGGCGCGCAACCACACCGGTGGCCAGGACCACCTCGTCGAACGCGCCGGACCGAACGTGCTGCGCCAGGGCGGCGGCCTCGACGCGGGTGCCGAGATGCACCGTGACGCCGGCCCGCTCGAGCGCAACGCGAAAGTACCGCAGCAGCTCGTGAAACTCGGCCTTGCCGGGCACTTTCTTGGCCAGATTCAGCTGCCCGCCCAGCGCCGCTCCGGCCTCGAAGAGCGTGACCGCATGGCCGCGACGCGCCGCGTTGATCGCGAAGGCCATGCCCGCCGGGCCACCGCCGACCACCGCGAGGCGCTGAGGCGCCTCGGCCATGCCCTCGTCGAACTCGATCTCGCGACCGGCGCGGGGATTGACCAGGCAGGTCGCCGTGCGCTCGGTGAAGATGCGGTCCAGGCAGGCCTGGTTGCAGGCGATGCAGGGGGCAATCTCGTCGGCCCGCCCCAGCCGCGCCTTCTGCGCGAAGTCGGGGTCCGCCAGCAGGGGTCGCGCCATCGAGACCAGGTCCGCCGCACCGCAGGCGAGGATCTGCTCGGCCACCTCCGGCGTGTTGATGCGGTTGCTGGCCATCACCGGGATCGACACCGCCTGCTTCACGTTGCGCACGGCCGCGATCCAGGCCGCCCGCGGCACCGGCGCGGCCATCGTCGGTACCGCCGACTCGTGCCAGCCGATGCCGGTGTTGATCACATCGGCACCCGCGGCCTGCACGCGGCGGGCGAACTCGGCCACCTCCGCGCCGGTCATGCCGCCGTCCATCAGGTCGATGGCCGAGAGGCGATAGATGATCATGAAGCCGCGGCTCACCCGCTGACGCAGCGCGCGCAGGATTTCCAGCGGGAGGCGGATGCGCCCCTCGAAGCTGCCGCCGAATTCGTCGTCGCGTTGGTTGGTCAGCGCCGCGGTGAACTCGTTGATCAGGTAGCCCTCGGAGCCCATGACCTCGACGCCACAGTAGCCCGCCTGCTCGGCCAGGGCGGCGGTGTTGGCGAAGCGCTCGACGGTGGCCCAGACCTCGGCCGTCGTCAGCGCGCGCGGCGCGTGGGCGTTGATCCGCGCCTTGCCCGGCGACGGCGCCACGCAGGAGGCCACCTTGGCATAACGGCCGGCGTGCAGAATCTGCAGCACGATGCGGCCCCCGGCATGGGTCACGGCGTCGGTGATCAGCCGGTGCTCGGCGAGTTGCTCAGGCCGGTCGAGCACCAGCCCGCCCTCGTCCATCACGCCCTCGGGTACCGGGGCGTAGCCGCCGGTCAGGATCAGGCCCACCTCGCCCCGGGCGCGCGCCGCGTAGAAGGCAGCCAGGCGCTCCTGGGGGCGGTCCAGCGTCTCCAGCCGCGTGTGCATGGCCCCCATCACGATCCGGTTCGGCAGCGACACAGCGGCAATGCGCAGCGGGCTCAGGAGGTGCGGGTAGGCGGTCATGGCGATCGGCTCGGAGGCGGTGGCCGGATGGTCGTGAGATCGAGCAAATACGTCAAGTCATTGACATATATAGGCCCAGGAGATCGGGGGTATACCCCTAAGCCGTCGCCCTGATCCTACTGTTGAACCAAAGGAATCGACCCAATACCTCGCCGATCCCCCAGGGCGGTGATGCTCCAGCATCGCCAACTCCATCAAGAACATGACACAAATGGGAGGCGATGCGCCTGCCATGGGCGTCACTTGGCGCGTCGGGTACGATGCGACGCAGTTCCCGCGATGCCTGCCGAAGCCACCGTGACCGAGCCCCTCGAACCCTCCTACGACCAGTCGGTGTCGGCCGTCCACAACCGGCTGTTCTTCCGCTTGTTCCAGTCCGGCAACACGCTGGACCGGCAGGTGCTCAAGGAAATCGGCGTCACCCCGGTGCACTGGGCGGTGATGGGCGCACTGTCGCGCCCCCAGGTCGCCGACGGCATGTCGTTCTCCGACCTGGCGGATTACCTCTTCGTCAGCCGGCAGAGCCTCGACGGCGTCCTGAAGCGCCTGGAGCGCGACGGGCATGCCCAGCGCGTGACGGACACCGCCGACCGCCGCGTCAAGCTGGTCGTGATGACCCCGGAGGGCCGCCGCGCCTGGAACGAGCTCCAGCCTCGAATCTATGAGTTCTACCGGCAGGCCCTGGCCAGCTTCCGCTTCGACGACAGGGTGACCCTCCTGCACTTCCTGAACCGGCTCAATGACGGCATGCGAGCGGTCACCCTGGCCGAGGCGCCACCCGCGGGCGAATCCCCCGTCTCGCACGAACCAGGTACGCGCAGGGCGAAGACGGCGCGTGGTTGAGAGCGATGGCGCCAAGCGCGGAAGCGAGCAATGGCCACGCTGGGCGGGCACGCGCAGCAGCGCCGTCGCGGGTCAGCCGCGGCGCTTGCCCCCGCCCACCGGGCTGCCGGGCTTGACCGGGCGGGCGTTCGACACCGCGTTCGGCCCCGCATTCGGCCGGCCGGCAGCGGCCTTGCCAGTGGGCTGAGCCGCCGACTTGGCACCCGACTTCACCCCGGCGCGCGGGGGCAGGCCGGTGTGCTGGGTCAGGATGCGGCCCTTCTCTGGACGTCCCGAGCCGCCGGCGCCCGGCACCTGCACGCCCGGCCGGGCCCGGGCGTCGCGCGGCTTGCCACCGCCGCCCTCACCCGAGCGCGTGCTGCTGCAGACGCTGCCGGCGGGCTGCCAGGACGGGATGAGTTGGTGCTTGCCGGGGCCGATCAGGTCGGCGCGGCCCATTTTCTGCAGCGCCTCGCGCAGCAGCGGCCAGTTGGCTGCGTCGTGGTAACGCAGGAAGGCCTTGTGCAGGCGGCGGCGCTTCTCGCTCTTGACGACGTCCACCTTTTCGGTGAGGTCGGGCCGGGCCTCGTCGCGGCTCAGGCCCTTCAGCGGGTTGCGCCCGGAGTGGTACATCGCGGTGGCCGTGGCCATCGGGCTGGGGGTGAAGGTCTGCACCTGGTCGGCGCGGAAGCCGTTCTTCTTCAGCCACAGCGCGAGGTTGAGCATGTCCTCGTCGGTGGTACCGGGGTGCGCGGCGATGAAGTAGGGGATCAGGAACTGCTTCTTGCCCGCCTCCTCACTGAAGCGCTCGAACAGCGCCTTGAAGCGGTCGTAGGTGCCGATGCCCGGCTTCATCATCTTCGAGAGCGGGCCGCCCTCGGTGTGCTCCGGCGCGATCTTCAGGTAGCCGCCGACATGGTGCGTCACCAGCTCCTTGACGTAGGCCGGCGCGGTCACCGCGAGGTCGTAGCGCAGGCCCGAGCCGATCAGCACCTTCTTGACGCCCGGCAGCGTGCGCGCCTTGCGGTAGAGGTTGATCAGCGCCGTGTGGTCGGTCAGCAGGTTCTGGCAGATACCCGGGTAGACGCAGCTGGGCTTGCGGCAGGCCGCCTCGATCTCGCGGCTGCGGCAGCCCAGGCGGTACATGTTCGCGGTCGGCCCGCCGAGGTCGGAGACGATGCCGGTGAAGCCCTGCACCTTGTCGCGCATGTCCTCGATCTCGCGCAGCACCGAGTCGGCGCTGCGGCTCTGGATGATGCGGCCCTCGTGCTCGGTGATCGAGCAGAAGGTGCA
>DAOLLE010000130.1:0-7813 GCA_035331205.1 Burkholderiaceae bacterium | reverse complement strand
CCTCGTTGCTGCGCACCTCGTCCGGGGTGCCGTCGCCGATCTTCTTGCCGTAGTCGAGCACCACGACGCGGTCGGAAATGTCCATCACCACCCCCATGTCGTGTTCGATCAGCACGATCGTGGTGCCGAATTCGTCGTTCACGTCCAGGATGAAGCGGCACATGTCCTGCTTCTCCTCGACGTTCATGCCCGCCATCGGCTCGTCGAGCAGCAGCACCTGCGGCTCCATCGCCAGCGCGCGGCCCAGGTCGACGCGCTTTTGCAGGCCATAGGGCAGGCGGCCCACCGGCGTCTTGCGGAAAGCCTGGATCTCCAGGAAGTCGATGATGCGTTCGACGTGGGCGCGGTGCGCGCACTCCTCGCGCTCGGCCGGGCCCCAGCGCAGCGCCTGCATGAAGAGGTTGCTCTTCATCTTCATGTTGCGCCCGGTCATGATGTTGTCGATGACGCTCATGCCCTTGAACAGCGCCAGGTTCTGGAAGGTGCGCGCCACGCCCATTTCCGCGACCTGCCGGCTGTTCATGTGGCTGAAGGTCTGGCCGCGGAAGGTGATCTTGCCCTCCTGCGGCGTGTAGACGCCGTTGATGCAGTTGAGCATCGAGCTCTTGCCGGCACCGTTCGGGCCGATGATGGCGCGGATCTCGTGCTCGCGCACGTTGAAGCTGATGTCGGTCAGCGCCTTGACGCCGCCGAAGCGCAGGCTGATGTTCTGGACGTCGAGGATGACGTCGCCGATCTTCTTGCCGCTGTCTGCGTGGCTCATGCTGCGGCTCCCTTCACCGCCGGAAAGGTCTTGGCGTCGACGATCTTCAGCGTGGCCGAGACGCTGCCCGTGCGGCCGTCCTCGAACTTCACCGCCGTCTGGATGAACTGCTCGCTGCGGCCCTCGTACATCGCGTCGACCAGCACCTTGTACTTGTCGTTGATGAAGCCGCGCTTGACCTTGCGGGTGCGCGTCATCTCGCCGTCGTCAGCGTCGAGCTCCTTGTGCAGCACCAGGAAGCGGCTGATCTGGCTGCCCGCCAGCAGGCTGTCCTGGGCCAGGTCGGCATTGACCTTCTCGACGCAGTCGCGGATCAGTTCCAGCACCTGCGGCTTGGAGGCCAGGTCGGTGTAGCCGGCGTAGGGCAGGTTGCGCTTCTCGGCCCAGTTGCCCACCGCTTCGACGTCGATGTTGACGAAGGCGCAGACCTTCTCGCGCCCGTCGCCGAAGGCCACCGCCTCCTTGATGTGCGGGAAGAACTTCAGCTTGTTCTCGACGTACTTGGGCGCGAACATCGCACCGTCGTTGGCACCGCCCTTGATGCGGCCCACGTCCTTGACGCGGTCGATGATCTTCAGTTGACCGGACGCGTCGATGAAGCCGGCGTCGCTGGTGTGGTACCAGCCATCCTCGGTCAGCACCTCGGCGGTGGCCGCCGGGTTCTTGTAGTACTCCTTGAGCAGGCCGGGCGACTTGACCAGGATCTCGCCGTTGGGGGCGAGCTTGATCTCGACGCCGTCGATGGGCACGCCCACCGTGTCGGCGCGCACCTCGTGGTCGGGCTGCAGGCAGACGAACACTGCGGTCTCGGTCGAGCCGTAGAGCTGCTTGAGGTTGATGCCGATCGAGCGGTAGAAGGTGAACAGGTCCGGGCCGATCGCCTCACCCGCGGTGTAGGCCACCCGCACGCGGGAAAAACCCAGCGTGTTGCGCAGCGGACCATAGACGAAGAAGTCACCCAGGGCGTACTTGATCGAGTCGACCAGGCCGATGGACTTGCCGTCCATGCGCGCCGGGCCCACACGCTTGGCCACGTCCATGAAGGCGTGGAACATCTTCTTCTTGATGGCGCCGGCGTCCTCCATGCGGATCATCACCGAGGTCAGCAGACCCTCGAAGATCCGCGGCGGCGCGAAATAGTAGGTCGGGCCGATCTCCTTCAGGTCGATCGTCACCGTCGCGCCCGACTCCGGGCAGTTCACCACATAGCCGCAGGCCAGCCACTGCGCGTAGCTGAAGATGTTCTGGCCGATCCAGGCCGGCGGCAGGTAGGCCAGCACCTCGTCGCGCTCGGTCAGGTTGTCGAACTTGGCGCCCGCGGCGGCCCGGTCGATCAGCGAGCGGTGCGTGTGCACCACGCCCTTGGGGTTGCCGGTGGTGCCCGAGGTGAAGAACATCGCCGCGACATCCGACGGTGCGCTGCGCTCGATGGCCTGCTCCAGGAATTCCGGGTGCGCGTGCGACCAAGCCCGGCCCTGCTCGATCAGCGCGTCCAGCCCGGCCAGGCCCGGCTCGTCGTACTTGCGCAGACCGCGTGGATCGTCGAACCAGATGTGGCCCAGCAGGGGGCACTGGTCGCGGATTTCCAGCAGCTTGTCGACCTGCTCCTGGTCCTCGACCACCGCGAAGGCCACCTCGGCCATGTTCAGCGGGAAGACGAACTCGGCGGCCACCGCGTCCTGGTACAGCGGCACGGGGATTGCGCCCAGGCACTGCGCGGCCAGCATCGTTGCGCTCAGCCGCGGGCGGTTGTCGCCCACCACCACGACGTGCTGGCCGGCCTGCAGGCCGGCAGCGGCCATGCCGCCGGCGATGCCGCGCACCATTTCCAGCAGATCGTGCCAGTTCAGGCTCTGCCAGATGCCGTATTCCTTTTCGCGCAGGGCCGCCGCCTGTGGACGCCGCCGGGCGTGGTCCAGCAGCAGGCGGGGAAAGGTCAGGTTCTGCACCGCGGGTCTCCTCCGGGCAATGGGGTGGTTCGGTCCGGCCGGTTGCCGGGCCGCCATCACGATGGGAGCGGATCCTACGCAGATGTTTGACGTCAGGTTGTCGGCCTGACGACAATCCTAGGGTCACCCCGGGCAGGACTTTCCCAGGGTCGGTGGCGCCGGCTTTGTCAGTGCTTCGTCAGTTGGTGGACATTTGCTGCGGTTGTTCCTTCGCGCGCTGCGCCGCCTTGCCCCCATGTCGCCCCCGACCTTCGCTTCCCATGCCACCGACACCGCCCGCGGCGGCGGCGATTCTCCGCTGCGGCGGCGCGCCCGGTCGGCCTCCCAGGCCGAGCTGGACATGGTGCCCTGGCTGCAGCTGCTCGGCGCCGAGGAGCGCAGCCACGTCATCGAGCACCTGCGGGTGGCCGACGCCGAGCTGGGGGAGTTCGTCTGCAAGATCGGCCGGCCGGCGAACTACTGGTTCGGCGTGATCGACGGCCTGCTCAAGATGAGCAACGACAGCGCCGGCGGCGCGGCCATCACCTACACCGGTGTGCCGCCCGGGGCCTGGTTCGGCGAGGGCACCCTGCTCAAGCACGAGGCCTATCGCTACAACATCGAGCCGCTGCGGCGCAGCATCGTCGCCGGGCTGCCGGCGGCGAGCTTCGACTGGCTGCTGGCGCGCAGCATCCCCTTCAACCGCTACGTGATGCTGCAGCTCAACGAGCGGCTGAGCCAGTTCATCGGCGCGCGCGAGATCGACCGCCTGAACGACCCCGACACCCGCGTCGCCCGCGGCCTGGCCGCGCTCTTCCACCCGGTGCTCTACCCGGGCGTGGGCGAGGTGCTGCGCATCACGCAGCAGGAGCTGGCCTACCTGATCGGCCTGTCGCGCCAGCGCGTCAACGTGGCGCTGCAGGCGCTGCAGGCCGGGGCACTGATTCGCGTCGAGTACGGCGGCGTGCGCGTGCTGGATCTGGCCGGGCTGCGCGCCTACCGGCCCGCCGGCGCGGCGGGCGGCGACGCGCTCTGAAGCCGTGCATCGGCCGCTCGCGCGGGCTCTGCGTCAGTGCACGAAGCCCATCGGCGTGCGCTTGCCCGCACTGCCCTCGGGCAGGTCGCTCACCTCGATGCGTGTGCGCCGTGCCAGCTTGGCGTTGCCGAAGGCGGTCATCCAGGCGCGGCGCATCTCGCGCGGCGCGACGTCGGTCAGGCGGTCCAGCACATCGTCACCAGGCACTTCCTCGAAGCGCCGACCCCAGTCGTGCGCCCCCCGGATGCTCTGGTACAGCCGCAGAGCGATGCGCCGGGCCGCGTCGCGGTCGGGCATCGCCACCTCGTAGACGTTCATCCGGTTCAGGATGGGCTCGGGGATCGCGCGCTCGTCGTTCGCGGTGGCCACCCAGATGACTTGGCTGGCGTCGATCGGCACCTCGGCGAATTCGTCGGTGAACTGCCGCGAGGTGTCGTGCTCGAGCAAGCTGTACAGCGCGCCCAGCGGATCGTAGGCGTGCTCGCCGCCGGCCTTGTCGATCTCGTCGACGACGATCACCGGGTTGGCGTACTGGCCGTCGACCAGCGTCTCGAAGACCTTGCCCGGGCGTGCGCCCTTCCACTGCGAGCTGGCGCCCGACAGCACCCAACCCGCGGTGAGCGAGCTCATCGACACGAAGCCCATGCCGGTGCCCAGCAGCTGTGCCATCTCGCGCGCGAAGTGGGTCTTGCCCACGCCCGGCGGGCCCAGCAGCAGGATTGGCGTGATCTCCAGCGCGTCGCGGCTGTCCTCGCACAGCGCGAGCTGGCGCTTCACGTCGTCGAGCGCCGGGTGGAAGTTCGGCAGCGTGTCATAGAGGTGGTCCATCACCGGCAGCCCGGAGGGCTTGACCTGGAAGCGCTCCGGCCCCTTCTCCAGCATGCGCTCGTACGTCGCTCGCAGCTGCTCGTGCTCCTTCGGCGGCAGCTTGGTCAGGCGTTTCTCGACCTCGTCGACCCGGTAGACCTGGCGCACCTGGGCGATCGGGATCGCGGTGCTCATGCACATCAGGTCGGTGGACCGTTGGCTCATGCAGACCTCCTGGAACGCCGCACCGTTGCGGCCGGGTGAGAGATTGCCAAAGCTCGCCGGCCGTTGGAAGCGGGGCGCCCCGGGTTCGTGTGGGCGCCATGGCCATTGCGCGGCGCGGCGCGGGGATTCCACACGGACCAAGCACGAAGCGCGCCATTCGTGGTGGGGCGCCGCCAGCCCGTCGCCTTCAGAGTCCGCGCATCCGGCCGATACGCCCTGGCAACGGTCGCGCGACCGCCCCACCCGTCAGGGCCCGGGCGCGCCGCCGCCGTGCCCGCCCACTTCCCGACGCCCATGTCCGGCTTTCTCGCAATCTTCCGACGGCCCCTGCCTCCCTGGCTGCGGCGGCTGCCCCTGTGGCTTGCGCCGATCCTGGTGCTGCTGCTGCCTGCCGTCGGCGCAGCGCAGGCGCCGGCGGCCGAGCGCGCGCCACTGCTCCTGCTGGGCCGCCAGACCGCTTACGGCCTGTGGCCGAACGCCACCGTCTGGTTCGAGCCGTCCGGGCGCGTCGATGTCCTGCAGGCGCTGCGCCAGCGGGCCGATTTCGTCCGACCGACCGGACCGACCGCCAACCTCGGCGTGCACCGCGAGGCGGTCTGGCTGCATGTGCCGCTGCGCGTGCCCACCAGCGGTGACGATCGCTGGATCTTCGACATCGACTACCCGGCGCTCGACCGCATCGAGGTCTACGTCGTCGCCGACGGCCGGGTACAGCAACAGGTGCTGCTGGGCGATCACCTGCCGATGAGCCAGCGCCCTCTGGCCACGCGCACCCACGCGGCACGGCTGAACCTCCCCGAGGGGCAGGCGCTGGAGCTGCTGGTGCGCGTCGAATCCGCCAGCACGCTGATCCTGCCGCTGGAGCTCGCGCGCGAGGAGGTCTACCACGCCCGCGAGGCCGGCCATGAGGCGGTGCAGGGCCTGCTGGCCGGCGTCGGGTTGTGCCTGCTGATCTACAGCCTGGTGCAGTGGCTGCTGATGAGCGAGGTGGCCTTCGGCTTCTACGCGCTCAACGTCGCTGGCATCGTGGTGTTTTTCTTCAACCACTTTGGCCTGGCGACGCAGCACCTCTGGCCCGAGTCGGTCTGGCTGACCGACAAGGCCTCGCCGGCCTCGGTGCTGCTCGCGCTGGTCGGCGGCATGCTCTTCATCGACCGCGTGCTGCAGGTGCGGCGGGACTTCCCGCGCGCCTCGCTGGTGCTGCGCGTGTGTGCGTTGGCCGCGCTGGGGGTGTCGCTGCTGTTCCTGCTCGATCTGGTCGGCTATCGCGTTGCGCAGGCCTCGGCCACCGTGCTCGGGCCGGTGCCGATGCTGCTGGGCGTGCCGGTGGCCTGGATCCGTGCTCGCCGGGGCGACCGCGCTGCGCTGTTCATCTTCCTCGGCTGGGGCCTGTACGCCGTTGGCGTTGTGGTGATGGCCGCCTTCCTGCGCGGCCATGCGCCGGTCAATGGCTGGACCCAGCACTCGCTGCAGATGGCGTCGATGGCCGAGATGGCGATGTGGATGGCCGTGCTCGGCGTGCGCATGGAGGGCATCCGCCACGCGGCCGAGCAGGCCCAGCGCGAGCAGGACCGGCTGCAGCTGCTGGCCTCCACCGACCCGCTAACCGGCGCACTCAACCGCCGCGGCCTGCAGGCGGCGCTGGGCAAGCGGCTGGCGCGTTGCGACGAGCAGCACCAGGCGGCGGTCTTCCTGCTCGACCTCGACGGCTTCAAGCCCGTCAACGACCGCCTCGGGCACGACGCTGGTGACGAGCTGCTGGTGGGGGTCGCGGTGCGCCTGCGCGGCTGCGTGCGCGAGAGCGACCTGGTTGCCCGCGTCGGCGGCGACGAGTTCGTCGTCGTGGTCGATGGGCTGCCCGATGGTGAGATGGCGCAACGCATCGGCCAGAAGCTCCTGGCCGCCTTCGAGGCGCCGTTTCAGGTCGCCGACGACAGCTGCTGCGTCGGCGCCACGATCGGTTACGCCCTGTCGCCCAGCGACGCCCGCCTCTCCGAAGAGCTCCTTCGCCTGGCCGACTCCGCGATGTACCAGGGCAAGCAGGCAGGGCGGCGGCAGGTGCGGCGGTTGGAGCAGGCGGCGCTGCAGCCCGCCTGACCGTCACCGGGTCACTTCACCCAGGTATTCAACTGAATGATCGGCAGCAGCACGGCGAGGACGATCAGCATCACCATCGCGCCCATCACCACGATCAGCAGGGGCTCGAGGATGGTGGCGACCTGCATCGCGCGGCGCTGCACCTCGGCGCCGAGCTGAGTCGCGGCGCGCTGCAGCATCAGCGGTAGCTCGCCGGTCTGCTCGCCCAGGCGGGCGAACATCGACAGCAGGCCGGGGAAGCGCTTCTTGGCGGCCAGGGCGGAGGCCAGCGGTGCGCCTTCGCGCACCTGCACGAGGGCGTCCATCGCGTCGGCGCGCATCGCGGCGTTCGACAACGTCTCGGCCGCGGCCTGCAGCGCCTTCAGGATGGGCACGCCGGAGCCGGCCAGCATCGCCAGCGTGCCGGCAAAACGCGCGGCGTTGTAGCCGCGGGCGAGCTTGCCCACCAGCGGGAAGGTCAGGAAGAGCGCGTCGAGCCGCTCGCGGGTGGCGGCGTTGCGCCGCGCCACCGACAGCAGCGCAACGCCGGCGCCGATCAGCAGTGCGAGCAGCCAGCCCCAGTGGCGCAGGAAGTCGCTGATCGCCAGCATCGCGGTGGTCAGGAAGGGCAGGGCGCGCTTGCTGCCGGTGAAGACCTGGGCCACCTGCGGCACGACGTAGGTGACCAGGAAAACCACGATGACGACGGCGACGCAGGAGACGATGGCCGGGTACAGCGCCGCGCCGATCAGCTTGGCCTTCAGGGCCTGGCGCTCTTCGAGGTCGTCGGCGAGCTTTTCCAGCACGCGGCCGAGCTGGCCGCTCTGCTCGCCGGCCGCGACCACGGCGCGGTAGACGTCGTCGAACTCGCGCGGCGCGGCGCCCAACGCGCGGGCGAAGGGCGAGCCGGCGTTGACCTCGGCGCGCAGGTGGGCGAGCAGCTCGCGCTGGCGCGGGTCCTCGGCCTCGTCGGCCAGC
>DAOLLE010000129.1:0-7832 GCA_035331205.1 Burkholderiaceae bacterium | reverse complement strand
GCCGCTGCCCTACCCGATCGTGATCGCCGACCGGCGCAACAACCGGCTCATCGAGATCGCGCCGGACAAGCGCATCGTCTGGGAGTTCCCGTCGCCGAACCTGGCCTTCTACCGCGGCAACGAGGACGTCAACTTCTCGCACGACGGCAAGCTGCTGGCCATCAGCGAGGAGGACAACTACGACCTGCACATCGTCGACTACGAAAAGAAGGTCGTCACCTGGACCTACGGCATCCCGGACACGCGCGGCAGCAAGGAAGGGCTGTTGAACTACCCGGACGATTCACACCTGCTGGAGGATGGCCAGTTCCTGACCGCGGACATCCGCAACTGCCGGGTGCTGATCGTCGACCCGAAGACCAGCAAGGTCTCCACGCAGTGGGGCGAGCCCGGCAAGTGCGAGCACCAGCCGCCGCAGCGACTGGCCTGGCCGAATGGCGCCACGCCGATGGACAACGGTGACATCCTGGTCAGCGAGATCAGCGGCGCCTGGATCTCGCGCATCACCCGCGCCGGGCAGGTGGCCTGGAGCGTCAAGGCGCCCAACATCCGCTACCCGTCGGACGCCTTCCCGACGGTGGACGGCAAGCAGGTCATCGTGGCCGACTTCAGCAAGCCGGGCCGGGTGGTGATCTTCGACCCCGCCACCGGCAAGCCGACCTGGGACTACTTCCACAAGGACGGCGAGGGCGCGCTGGATCACCCCTCGATCGCCCGCGAACTGCCCGATACCGGCGACGTGCTGATCGTCGACGACCTGCACGACCGGGTCATCGTGGTCGACCGCCAGACCAAGAAGATCATCTGGCAGTACGGCGTCATGGGCGTCAAGGGCCACAAGCCCGGCTACCTGAACTACCCGGACGGCGTCGACATCGACGTGTTCCGCGACTGGCGTCCGACCGCGGCGCCGGGCAGCGCAGCGAGCGCGGTGAAGAGGCCCTGATCAGGGCACGTCGCGCCAGCCGTCGAGGAAGAAGGTCGGGCCGTCGCCGTAGCCGTTGAGCTCGACGCGCCGGCCCTCCAGCACGTTGAGCGCCGGATCGTTGAAGGGGTTGCCGCCCAGCCGGCGCAGCTTCCACACCGCCCCGGCGTCGTCGACCAGCACGATGGCCTCGTGCTCGCTCTTGCTGCCGGCGTTCAGGCGCCGGCGTTCGACACGGCCTCGCAGCGTCGCCACGGTAGCCCCCGCTCAACGCGAGTGCAGCCGGCGCACGTGCAGCAGCGCGCCGTCCTGCTCGGTGACGACGATCGCGCGCACCCGGTGGCCCGCCTGGCCGGCCTGCGTGCCCTCGGACACCGGCACCGCCAGCGCATGGATGCGCCGCTGCCCCAGCGCGGCGCCCCCCGCGCGCCGCCCGCGTGCCTTCAGGTCGAAGCTGCGCACGGCGCCGCCGGTCATGCCGGAGTCCCTGGCCAGGCTGCGCAGCGCCTGGGCGATCGCCTCGGGCAACTCGACCGCGTCGCCGGCCAACGCCTGCAGCTTCGGCAGCGCGGCCTGCAGGTGCCCGCCGTCGCGCTCGAGCTTTTCGCGCCGCAGCGCCCGCACGCTGCGGTCCTGGTTGGCCGGGAAGAGCGCCTTGAAGGCCGGGGTGCGCGTCAGCGCGTGGGCGGAGGGCGCCACCGGCTGCAGCGAGGGGTCGCCCAGCAGGTAGAACTGCGCCAGCGTCTTCAGGTCGTAGGGATCGAGGTGGGTGCGCTGGCCGGCGAACTGCAGGCGCGCCTCCAGCACCGCCCGGCCGAGCGAGGCGCCGGCCAGCACCCTCTGCAGGAAGTACTGCGTGATCAGGTCGGCCGCGCCATTGCCCTCGCTCGGGCCGTAGGCGATCGTCGTGCTGCCGAACACCGCCGCTGCGCCCTGCTCCAGGTAGGTCAGTGCAATGCCCTGGGTGTTGTTGCCCTGCTTTGGGTCGTAAAGCTGGGCGCCGTAGCAGCACTCGGCGGCGACCACCGTGCCGGGGCGCACCTTGCCGGCCAGCAGCGGCGCATGGTGCGCGCGCGGGTACTGGCTCGGGTCCTGCACGGACTGGCCGTAGTAGCCGTCGTCCCGATCCGCCCCATGGCAGTTGATGAAGTGCAGCCGCGGCGCCAGCTCACTGCCGCTCCAGGCCGGGCCGCTGGGCGGCGCGCTGTGCATGGCCGCGTCGGCACCGAAGGTGTTGCGCAGGCTGAGCGCGGTGGAATTCGCCCAGACCTCGGCGCTCAGGCCGAAGTAGCCCTGGTACTCGGCCTGAGGCAGCGGCCTGGCGGCGGCCGCGGCCTTCAGCAGCTGCAGCAGCAGCGTCGGCACGGTGGCGCCCGGCAGGTCCGGAATGCGCCCGACCACGCGGGTGGGGCCGAGGAACTGGCTCGCCCGCACGCTGTACGCCCCCGCGCAGGCATAGGGCAGGTCGCTGGGCACGGTCCGGTCGCCGTCGCCGTCGGCGCTGTAGGCCGGGTTGGTCAGCGGCACCATCGGCAGCACGTCGGGCGCACCGATCAGCACCAGGTAGTGCGGTGCCAGCTGCTTGTACAGCGCATCGATCGCCCCCTTGGCCTGGCGGGCATCGCCGGCCTGGGTCATCGCCTTGGCGCCCAGCGGCTTCAAGGTGAGCGCGTCGTCCAGGTAGATCACCTGGCTGGTCAGCCCGCGCTTGAGGTCGGCGGCCACCAGGGCCTTCAGCGCGGCCTCGATCTTCTTGAACCCGGCCGCCTTGTACTTGGCCTGCAGGGCGCCCCGGTGACTGAGCAGCAGCTTGTCCACTGGCATTGCCATCTCCTGATGTCGTCGTGATCGATCCCTCAGCCCACCGCCCGCCCATCGATGGAACGGCAACTGCAGGCCCCTCGCGGGCATTTTTCGCACAACCGGTGTGCGACGCAAGTCGGGTTGGCCTGGGGCGGCGGTGCCCCCGTGCGCAGGTGGTCATCGTCCCTCGGGGTCCATGTCCGCGTGGCCCATCCGCCACAATGGGGCACACCCGGCCGCCCTCGCGATGACCCCCTCCGCCCGTCCCCCCAAGCCCTGCACCAAGCCCGGTTCCCCTCACCCGTCCCGGCGTGCAGGACTTGCCTCGCGCTGGGCGGTGGCCTGCGCCAGCGTCGGCCTCCTGGCCGCACCCGCCACCAGGGCCGACGCGCCGGCAGCGCCAGCCTCAGCGGCATCGGCCCCGCCGACCGCAGCAAGCGGACCGGCGCTGGAGCGCGTCGAGATCAGCGGCCGGCGCTCGGACACCGAGCAGCGTCGCCAGGCCACCGCGGCCAAGATCGTCGTCGGCCGCGAGGAGCTGGAGAAGTTCGGCGATAGCACGCTCGGCGAGGTGCTGCGCCGCCTGCCCGGCGTGACGCAGCCCGGCGCACTCGGGCGCGGCGGCGCGCCGCGGCTGCGCGGGCTGGGCGGTGGCTACACGCAGATCCTGATCGACGGCCAGCGCGTACCGCCGGGCTTCTCCTTCGATTCGATCAACCCGGACCAGATCGAGCGCATCGAGGTGCAGCGCGCGCCGACCGCCGAGACCGGCGCGCGCGCCATCGCCGGCACGATCCACATCATCACGCGCGAGGGCTTTCGCCGCCGGTTGAACGAATGGAAGGTCGATGCGGCCGCCGAGGGCTCCCGCGGCGGTGCGGGCGTCGGCTGGACGCGCAACGACAGCGCCGGGCCGCTGACCTACAACGTCTCGCTGTCGATGCGTGCCGGCCAGCGCATCACCGACACCGTCACCCGCACCAGCCGGACGCAGGCGGCCGATGGCAGCACGCTGGCCACCGCCGACGAAGCCGTGCACACCAGCGACCGCAGCCGATCGCTGAACCTCACCTCGCGGCTGCAATGGCGCCTGGGTCAGGCCGGCGAAACGCTGCTGCTGCAGCCCACGCTGTTCTGGGCCGGCACCCGGGTGGCACGCAGCGCGGCAGCGACCCTGACAGAGGACGCCGGCCAGACCGCGCTGCTGCCCTACGCCAGCGCGCGGGGCGAGGGCGACTACGGCCACAGCCACGCCCGGTTGAACGCGCAGTGGCGCGGCCGGCTCGCCGAGGCGCTGCGCTTCGAACTGAGCGGCAGCGTCGCGCGCTTCGAGTCCGACACCGCGAGCGAGCGGAGCGAGTTCGACGGCGGCGGCGCCCTGCTGCGCACCGTGCGCGACGACGCGCGCAGCCGCCAGTCCGGCGGCAACCTGATCGGCAAGCTCTCGACCACCCTGGAGGACGGCTCGAACCTGGTTGGTGGCCTGGAGCTGGAACAGGCGCACCGCACGCAGACCCGCACGACGCTGGAAAACGGGACCCCGCTGATGACGGACTTCGGCGACCAGCTGGATGCCGCCAGCCTGCGCAGCGCGGCCTTCATCCAAAACGAATGGGCCATCACGCCGCAGTGGAGTGCCAACGCCGGCCTGCGCTGGGAAGGCATCACCACCCAGGGCCAGCTGCCCGACGGCAGCCGGCCGCGCAACCGCAGCAGCGTCTGGACCCCGCTGGCACACGCGCTGTGGAAACCCGATCCGAAGGGCCCCGACCAGCTGCGCATCGGGCTGACCCGCAGCTACCGCTCACCCGACCTGGGGCAGTTGATCGCGCGGCCGACGCTCAGCGCCAACGCATCGACCACCGGACCGAACGCCCCCACCAGCCCGGACAGGGCGGGCAACCCGGACCTGCGGCCCGAACTCGCCACCGGACTGGACGTTGCGCTGGAGCGCTATCTGGAGCAGGGTGGCCTGCTGAGCGCGAACGTCTTCGTGCGCCGCATCCGCGACCTGATCCGCAACGTGGTGGCGCAGGAAACGGTCAGTTGGAGCAGTTCGCCGCGCTGGGTGTCACGGCCGCAGAACATCGGCGACGCGACGACCGCAGGCTTGGAGCTGGAGGCGCGCGGGCGGCTCGACCAGTGGCTGGGCGGCGCGCCACCGACCGAATTGCGCAGCAACCTCAGCGTCTTCACCTCGCGGGTAGACAACGTGCCGGGGCCCGACAACCGGCTGAGCGAACAGCCACGCGGCAGCGCCAACCTCGGCTTCGACCACCGGCTGCGCGGCACGCCGCTGAGCTTCGGCGGCAACTTCAACTGGACTCCGGGCTACCGCACCCGACTGGCCGAGGACCGCTGGGTGGAAGCGGGCACGAAGCGCGTGCTCGACGCCTACGCGCTGTGGACTTTCAGCCCCGCGGCCGCGCTGCGCCTGCAGGCGGGCAACCTCGGGGCGCGTGACTATGTGGCCAGCACCACCGCCGATCTGGGCGGCGGCCTGCGCGAGGACGCGCAGACGACCACGCTCGGTCGCAGCCAATGGCAGCTGCGCCTGGAGATGCGGCTCTAGGCAGGGAGGATCGGCCGCTCAGGCGGCGGCCAAGGGGCGAGGCCAGGCCTCGGCAGGACCGCTCAGCGGCGGCGCGCGGGTGCGGGGCCCGGGCCGGGGCCGCGGTTGTCCAGGTGGCGGAACTTGATGCGGCCCTTGCTCAGGTCGTAGGGCGACAGCTCCAGCGACACCCGGTCACCCGCCAGGATGCGGATGTTGTGTTTGCGCATCTTGCCGGCGGTGTAGGCCACCAGCACGTGGCCGTTCTCCAGTGTGACGCGGTAGCGGGAGTCGGGCAGCACCTCCGAGACGACACCGCCCATTTCGATCAGTTCTTCCTTGGCCATCGTGATTGGCGCCGCTCGAGCGCGGCGTTTTTCCTGCTAGCAGTCCCGCCCCGTCCGGTCGCCCTCCGAGGCGCCCCGGTCCACGCGGGCAGGCATGACGTACACCCCCACCGACGCCGTGCCAGCGGAGGAACAGAAACACCCAAGAAACGTCAGACCGGGGAGAATTACCAACGGCGCCGGCGCCGTGCCCGGCGAGGGGCAGGCAGTGCGGTTCGATGAGCGAGGCCGCTTCATCGGCGGTCTCGACAGTTCTGCATCTGAAAGTGTACCCGTTCCCCCTGGGGTTTGTCGTGGCGGACAATGTCGCCCCGCCCGAACCGGTGCGCCGCCCGGCCCCTGCTTTTGCCATGTTCAAGAACCTGATCGTCTTTCGCATCCCCGCCGACTGGGTGCCGCCGCCGCTGGCCACGCTCGATGCCGCGCTGGCCGGCTCGACCTTCGTGCCCTGCAGTGCCAGCCAGCCGATGTCGCTGGGCTGGGTGCCCCCGCGCGGCCAGCCGCACGCTCCGCTGGTCGAGAGCGTCGACGGCGGGCGGCACTGGCTGCTGCGGCTGATGGTGGAGCGCAAGATGCTGCCGGCGTCGGTGGTCAAGCGCCGCGTCGAGGAGATGGCCGCGCAGATCGAGCAGGCCGAAGGGCGCAAGCCAGGCAAGAAGGAACGCGGTGAGCTCAAGGACCAGGCCACGCTGGAGCTGCTGCCGATGGCCTTCACCCGGCAATCGGCACTGCAACTCTGGTTCGACCTGGAGCAGCGCCTGCTCTGCGTGGACGCCGGCAGCGCCAAGGCCGCCGACGAGGCGCTGAGCCTGCTGGTGCGCACGCTGGACGGGCTGGCGCTGGCGCCGCTGCACACCGCACAGTCGCCCGCGCAGGTGATGTCCGACTGGCTGGTCAGCGGCGAGCCGCCGGTGGCCTTCAGCGTCGACCGCGAGTGCGAGCTGAAGTCCGCCGACGAGATGAAGTCGGTGGTGCGCTACGCCCGCCACCCGCTGGACATCGAGGAAGTCCGCGCTCACATCGCTCAGGGCAAGCGGCCGACGCGGCTGGCCATCACCTGGGGCGGGCGCGTGTCCTTCGTGCTGACCGAGGCGGGCACGCTCAAGAAGCTGGACTTCCTCGACGGCGTCTTCGAAACCCAGGGTACGGCCCAGGGCGAGGACGAGTTCGACGCCGACGCCGCGATCACCACCGGCGAGCTCGGCCGCCTGCTGCCCGAGCTGATCGACGCGCTGGGCGGCGAGCAGCTGCCCGGCAACATCACGGGCAGCGAGGGGGGCAGCCCGGCCGCGGTTCCGGGTGCGCCCGCCGCGCCCCTGCCGACGCTGGCCAACGACGGCCCGCCGTTCTGATCACCGACCGGCCACCAGCAGCCGTCCCGCAGCGATCGTCCAGCGGCCGCCGCGGAACTGGCACCGTCAGGCCACTGGCGGTGCCCCCTGGGGGGAGCGCCGCAGGCGCTTCGGGGGGATCACTGTTCTGGCGCTTTTTCGAGCAGCAGGTCCACCCAGGTCTGCTCGTCCTGGCGGATGAAGATGCGCACCGGCAGCAGCTGCAGCCGCGGTGCGTACCAGACCTCGATGCTCAGCGTGTTGGGCGCGGCCACCCGGCGCGGCTTGACGTGGAAGGCCTCGACCTGCCCCACCGGCGTGTCCAGCGACTCGCTGGCGCCCACGTCGTAGGTCCAGCGGTCCACCCGGTGCGGCAGCGCCAGCGGGAACTCGATGCTGCGCCCCGCCTCGCGCAGCGCCGGCTGCGCGGTGAAGAGGTAGATCATCTGGATGAACTGGCTGGCGGTGTCCTGCACCTGCGCCTGCTGCGGGATGCGGTTGCCGCGCTCCAGCACGATCTCGCTGTCCTCGAAGGCCACCGTCTGCGTGCGCGTGCGACCGATGATCTGCTGCGTCACCTGCTGGTAGCGCCGCGGCACCAGGCCGCGGTCGGTGATGCGGCCCTCGCTGCTCATGCGTCGCGTCACCAGCGGTGCCAGGCGCGGGCCGATCGCGACGTCCAGGTGCACCTGGTAGCGCCAGCCCTCACGCAGCCACTCGACCTGCGCCTGGCCGTAGACGTCGCCGTTGTACCAACCGTGCAGCGCGTAGCTCAGCCGCGTCGAGGTGGGCCAGGGCCGATCGGCGGTGATCATCGGCGTGCCGGCCGGTGGCGTCTCGACGCGCAGCGCCGCTGATGCCGCTGATGCGGCCGC
>DAOLLE010000128.1:0-7844 GCA_035331205.1 Burkholderiaceae bacterium | reverse complement strand
TCGACGAGGCGCACTGCGTCAGCCAGTGGGGCCACGACTTCCGCGAGGAGTACCTGCAGCTGTCGGTGCTGCACGAGCAGTTCCCGGGCGTGCCGCGCGTGGCGCTGACCGCCACCGCCGACGACCACACCCGCGCCGACATCGTCGAGCGGCTGCAGTTGCAGGACGCGCGGCTGTTCCTCAGCAGCTTCGACCGGCCCAACATCCGCTACACCATCGTCGAGAAGACCGACCCGAAGCGCCAGCTGCTGCGCTTCATCCGCGACGAGCACGAGGACGCCGAGGGCCACGACAGCGGCATCGTCTACTGCGGCAGCCGCAAGAAGGTCGAGGAGACCGCCGCCTGGCTCAACGACGAGGGCATCCAGGCGCTGCCCTACCACGCCGGGCTGGACGCCGACCTGCGCCGCCGCCACCAGGACCGCTTCCTGCGCCAGGAATCGCAGGATGGCGGCATCGTGATGGTGGCCACCATCGCCTTCGGCATGGGCATCGACAAGCCGGACGTGCGCTTCGTCGCCCACCTGGACCTGCCCAAGAACATCGAAGGCTATTACCAGGAGACCGGCCGCGCCGGCCGCGACGGCGAGCCCGCGAACGCCTGGATGGCCTACGGCTTGGCCGACGTGGTCAACCAGCGCCGCATGATCGACGAGAGCCCGGCCGAGGAGGAGTACAAGCGCATCCAGCGCAGCAAGCTCGAGGCCCTGCTCAGCCTGGCCGAGTCGCCGCACTGCCGCCGGGTGGCGCTGCTGGCCTACTTCGGCGAGGCCAGCCAGAACTGCGGCAACTGCGACAACTGCCTGCATCCGCCGGCGATCTGGGACGCCACCGAGGCGGCGCGAAAGCTCCTGAGCTGCATCTACCGCTTCCAGCAGCACGGCCAGCAGCGCTTCGGTGCCCGCAGCTTCGGCGCCGGCCACCTGATCGATGTGCTGCGCGGCAAGGCCACCGACAAGGTCAGCCAGTACGGCCACGCCGAGCTGACCACCTTCGGCATCGGCGCGGACCTGAGCGAGCAGCAGTGGCGCGCGGTGCTGCGCCAGCTCGTCGCCCAGGGTCACGTCGTCGCCGAGGGCGAGTTCAACACCCTGGCGCTGGCCGACAGCGCCCGCGCGGTGCTCAAGGGCGAGGTCCAGGTCCTGCTGCGCCAGGCGCCCGAGGCCCCGTCGCGCCGCGGCGGCAAGGGCAGCCGCGGCAAGTCGGCCGGGGCCCGCAGCAGCGCCGAGGGCCTGCTCGACGCCGCCGCCCAGCAGCGCTACGCCGAGCTCAAGCGCTGGCGCGCCGAGGTGGCCCGCGAGCACGGCCTGCCCGCCTACGTCATCTTCCACGACGCCACCCTGGCCGAAATGGCCCGCCGCCAGCCTGCCGACCTGGCCGAGCTGGGCGAGGTCAGCGGCGTGGGCGCCAAGAAGCTGGAGGCCTACGGGTGCGAGATTTTGCGGGTGCTGGAGGCGGTGGGTTGACAGGGGGCGCAGGCGACCTACGATAGTGGTCATCTCTTCGTGACCATGAGGTGTCGCCATGAGCATCACCGCCGCTGAATTCAAGGCCCACTGCCTGCAGTTGATGGATCAGGTCGCCGCTGGCGGTGAGCCGATCACGATCACCAAGCGCGGCAAACCCGTGGCCCGCCTGGTGGCCGTGGAGCCGCCGGCCGAGCGGGGCACGCTCTTCGGCTACATGGCCGGCACGATCGAGATCGTCGGCGACATCGTTGCCGAACCCATGCCAACGTGGTCGGCGGACAGTGACGAGGGCGACCCGCTCCTGGCGGACCTCGCACTGCCCCACCGACCGGAGTCGCCATGAAGTCGGAGGTGGCTGACGTTGCGCGCCTGCTGATCGACACCCACGTCTGGCTTTGGCTGGCCCAGGGGGCGTCCGGCAAGCTGAGCGCGCGAGTCCGGGCGGAGCTCGAAGCTGCAAGCCAGGAGGGGCGGATGGCCCTCTCCATCATCTCGGTGTGGGAAGTGGCCATGCTGCACAGCAAGGGGCGGATCCTGTTGAGCATGCCGCTGGCGCCCTGGCTGGAACGGGCACTGGCGCCTCCCGGGCTCACCCTGCTGCCGCTGGTGCACCCGACGGTGATGATCGACGCCTGCACACTGCCCGGCGAATTCCATGCCGACCCGGCCGACCGCATCCTGGTCGCCACCGCCCGGGCCGAGAACGCCACGCTGGCGACGCGCGACGAGAAGATCCTCGCCTATGCCCAGGCCGGGCATGTGCGGGTGCTGGCGGTCTGACGTTTCAAGCCGCTACCAGCGCAATCTCCACGCGCGCGCCGCAAGCCGCGGCGATGTTGACCAGCGCATCCAGCGAGAAACGGCTGAGCCGGCCTCGCAGCAGGTCGTTCATGCGCGGTTGCGTGACACCGCAATGCCGGGCGGCTTCGACTTGAGACCAGCCCTGACGCTCGACAAGCGCGCGAATCTGGTGCACGAGGTCGGCACGCAGGCGCAGGTTGGCCGCTTCTTCCGGTGTGTCGGCGATGGCGTCCCACACACTGGTGACGGAGGTGGAGTCCAAGGGTTTCATGAGCGGTGCCTCTGGAGGGACGACATCAACTGGGTCCAGCGTGCCTTCGCCAAAGCGATGTCGCGGGCTGAGGTGGCCTGGGTCTTCTTCTGGAATGCATGCAGGACGTACACCGCATCGGCCAGGCGGGCGGTGTAGATCACCCGGTAGGTGCCACTTTCGTCCCAGATCCGAATCTCCTCGACGCCGGGCCCGATGGCCGGCATCGGTTTGAAGTCGGTCGGCTGCTCGCCCTTCTGCACGCAATCCAGTTGGTAACCGGCATCTTGTCGCGCATCAGGCGGAAACTCCCGAAGGCGCTTGAGGGCGTCGCCGAGGAAGGTGATCGGCTTCATGGGGAGACTATATCCGTTTGGATAAACCTCTGCGAGGGCTAGCCTCGGTGGCACGATCCGCGCAGACACCGATCTGCGAAATCCTCCGCCCTGCCTAGAATGGCCCCAGCGCCGGGGAGGGGCTTCGGCGCCACAGCAGCACGCCACGCACCATGCCCGCCGGCATCTTCATCAGCTACCGCCGTCAGGAGGCCCTGAAGGAGGCACGGGCGATCTTCGAGAAGCTGAGCCGCGAGTTCGGCGCCGGGCAGGTCTTCATCGACCTGGAGGGCCTCGACTACGGCGTGGACTTCGTCGAGTCGCTGGAGCGCCAGCTGCAGCACTGCCAGGTGATGCTGGTGCTGATCGGCCCGGGCTGGGTCGCGGCGCCCGATGGCCACGGCGGGCGGCGGCTGGACGACGCCAACGACTTCGTGCGCATCGAGCTGCGCGCCGCGCTGCAGCGCAACATCCGCGTCGTGCCGGTGCTCTTCGACGGCGCGCCGATGCCGCGCACCGCGGATTTGCCGGCCGACCTGGAGCCTCTGGCGCGGCGCAACAAGATCGATCTGGACTTTCATCGCTTCGACGCGGATATCGGGCGGCTGATTGGCAGCCTTCGCAAGATCTTGGTGCCGGAACCGGTGGCCGATCCCGAGCCAACGGCCGAACCCGTACCAGTACCGACTCCGCTGACCGAGCCAATCGGCCTGTCGTCGACCCAGCGCGCAGTGGAAGAGGCCACTGTGAAGCGACCGAAGCGTATGGCAGCTACGTCGGCGCCACCCGCCGCAGCTCCGCTGTCCAAGGAGGGCCTGCCGATATTAGGTAGGGTTATTCGTAGTGTCTGGACCTGGGGTGGCGCTGCGATCACGATTAGCTATTCGATCTGGCAGTTCGGTGGTTTCCAAGATACGGGACAGAAAAGCATTTCGTTGCCGACGTCAGCGGCCGCCTCGGTGCCTGGCGTAGTTGCGATGGCTTCCGGTGCTGTGAATCTGCGCTCAGCTCAGACAATTCCAGTCGCGGCGTCGGTCCCCTCGGAGGCTGCGAGATCTAGTGAGGATGCCGCGTCCACCCAATTGACCACTTCTCCACGTGGGCGAGTATCCGATGTGAAGAAAGTTGTCGCGCCAAAGGATTTTGGCCAGCTGCCAAGAACAAAGAAGGATGAATCGGTGCAGACGATTGCTCCAATTAGGAGTGACAGTCAAAATAGACAAGAACTGCGGCCCCCGAATGCTACTCAGCAGGCAAGCGCGCAGCCTATTGATCCATTCGTGTACTTCGTTCAAGTTAGTGCTTTTCCATACTCAGAAGATGCGGAAAAGTTGAGGCTAAGGCTTACGTTTGCTGGTATTGATACCCGTATTACCGAGAGGGAGCAAAATGGTCGCATATTATTTCGTGTTCGTGCTGGACCATTTGAGTACAGGGAAGATGCAGAAAAATCAAAGATTCATTTGATTGATCTTGGGTATCCTGAAGCGACTCTTGTAAGAGTAAACAGGTGATGAAGTGTGATGGTTATTTGTGTGTGGACTTTTGCTTATATGTGACTTCTTTGTGATGAGTGATTTATATAATTTTGGGGTTGGCAAATGGCCTTTTGATGAATTGTGAATGAAAACTGAATGGATGTAAGGGCGCCTTCTGGTTCGAGCAATATGCCTTCTTGAGTCGCCGGGCGCGCAGCGGGTTCAGCGCTGCACAGTGACCCTCACCCACTCGCTGTCGGTGGTCTGCCCCACACTGTCCACCGCCCGGGCGAAGTAGCTCACCGTGCTGGCGCTGGTGTCGGGCAGGGTGGTGCTGAAGGCGTAGGGCGAGTTGCGGTCGCTGCCGAGGTAGGTGGCGCCGCTGCCGCTCATGCGGAAGAACTCGACGCGCTCGACGCGGTCGTCGTCGCTGGCCGTCGCGGTCAGCTCGATCGTCGTGCCGGGCGCCGCGCGGGTCGGGCTGGCGCTGAGGTCGACGCTGGGCGGGTCGTCGTTGGTCCAGGTGTAGCCGACGCCGACGTAACAACCGCCCAGGCCCGTGAGGGCGAGGGCGGCGAGGGTCCGTCCGAAGGCACGCCGCGCGATGGTGGGTGCGCCTGGGTTGGACGATGGAAGGTGAATGCGGCGGGTGTCGTCAGTCGGGGTAGCACTCGTGGACATACCGGCCCGGTGCTGCTTCCAGCACCGCCTCGCTGGGAATGGTGCGAGGCTGGACCGTACCACGGCTGCGGGCCTTGAGCCAGTCGTTCCAGGCTTCCCACCAGGAGCCCTCGTGGCGCACGGCGACCTCTTCCCAGTCCTCCGGCGGCATCCAGGGATCGTTCGCGCCGGTGGTGTAGAGGCGGTAGTGGCGCTTGGCGTGGCCGGGTTCGCTGACGATGCCGGCGTTGTGGCCGCCATTGGCCAGCGCAAAGGTCACTTCGGTTTCAGTCAGCGCGATGATCTTGTAGACCGAGCGCCAGGGCGAGACGTGGTCCTTCTCGGTGCCGACGACGAACATCGGCACGCGGATGTCCGACAGCGCCACCGGCCGGTCCTCGACCAGGAAGCGCCGCTCGGCCAGCTGGTTGTCCAGGTACAGGCGGCGCAGGTACTGGCTGTGCATGCGCGCGGGCATGCGGGTGGTGTCGGCATTCCAGGCCATCAGGTCGTTCGGATCGCTGCGGTCGCCCATCAGGTAGGCGCGCATGCGGTTGGACCAGATCAGGTCGCGGGCGTGCAGGAACTGGAAGGAGCCGGCCATCTGCTTGCCGGTGAGGTAGCCGCGCTCGCCCATCATCGCTTCGAGCAGGTGGACCTGCGACTCGTCGATGAACATGCCCAGCTCACCCGGCTCCTTGAAGTCGGTCTCGGCGGCTAGCAGGGTGACGCTGGCCAGCGGCGCCATCTCGTCGGCACCCTCGACCTGGCGCGGCCGGGCCAGCGCACCGGCGGCGATCGACAGCAGCGTGCCACCCAGGCAGTAGCCGCAGGCGTGCACCGGCTGGTCGGGCACCTGGCGACGGATCGCGGCCAGGCAGTCGAAGATGCCCCAGCGCAGGTAGTCGTTGAACTCGATGGAGGCATCCGCCTCGTTCGGGTTGTGCCAGCTGAGGATGAAGACGGTGTGGCCCTGGCCGACCAGCCAGCGTACGAAGGAGTTGTGCGGGCTGAGGTCGAGGATGTAGTACTTCATGATCCACGAGGGGACGATGAAGATCGGCTCGGCCTGGACGTCCTTCGTGGTCGGTTCGTACTGGATCAGCTCGACCAGGCGGTTGCGGAAGACCACCTTGCCGGGGGTGATCGCCACCTCTTGTCCAGGGTGGAAGTGGTGCTCACGCGGGTTCAGGCGCGGCAGGCCCTGCTCCTCACGCCAGTCGTCCAGCGCGTTCTGGGCGCCGCGCAGCAGGTTGGCGCCGTTCTGCTCGGCGGTCGCTTTCAGCACTTCGGGGTTGGCGGGGTAGTTGCTCGGGCTGATCATGTCCAGCCATTGGCGGGCGAAGGCGCGCACCACTTCGGCGTGGTGCCGGTTCATGCCCTGCAGGTGGGTGGCGGCGTCCCACCAGTGCTCGGTCTGGTGGTGCGCCTGCACCCAGCCGGCCCAGGGCCAGTCCTGCCACTCGGGCGCGGCGAAGCGCGGGTCACGCAGGGGCTGTTTGTCGACGATGTGGGTGCTGGCGTCCGGCCCGGCCTTCAGGCCGGCGCTGACGCAGCTGCCCATCCAGTCCAGCACCGCGGATTGGGCCTGGGCGGCCAGCCGCATCGACTTGGCGGGCTGGGTCATCAGGTGCATGGCCCAGTCCTGCCAGGCCAGCGACAGGGTGATCGGCGACAGGCCGCCGCCGACTTTGCCGTACAGCGCGTGCAGGCCGCGGTCGAAGGCCTGGGTGGCTTCCAGCGGGTGACGGATCGAGTGAGAAGGAAGGGGGGCGCGTTGGGCGGCAGCCATGAGGGGCTCCAGGGCGGTTGTTCTGATCGGGAGTGGGGTGTCGGCGCGTGTTCAGGCCTCGGCGCCGACGAGCCGCCAAGCGGCCTGGGCGGCGACGCGGCCCTCGTCGGTGGGCACGACCCAGATCTGCACGCGGCTGTCCGGGGCGTGGATCGGCACGCTGCGGCTGCCGTCGGCAGCCTGGTTGGCTTCGGCGTCCAGGCGCAGGCCGAGGTAGGCCAGGCCTTCGGTGAGGTCGGCACGCACCGCGGCGTCGTGCTCGCCGATGCCGCCGGTGAAGGCCAGCAGGTCCAGCCCGCCGAGGGCGGCGACCAAGGCGCCGGACTCGCGCTTCAGGCGGTGGCCGAACAGCGCGATCGCCTCGACCGCCTCGGCGTGGCCGTCGCGCGCGGCGGCGCGCAGCTGGCGCAGGTCACCGCTGAGGCCGGAAACGCCGAGCAGGCCGCTTTCCTTGTAGAGCAGGCGCTCGACCTTCGGCAGCTCCCAGCCGGCGCGCCAGAGGTGCAGCAGGATGCCGGGGTCGAGCTGGCCGCAGCGGCTGCCCATCATCAGGCCGTCCAGGGCCGAAAAACCCATCGAGCTGGCGATGCTTCGGCCGCTGCGCGCGGCGCAGAGGCTGGCGCCGCTGCCCAGGTGGGCCATCAGCACGCGGCCGGTGGCGCGCTCGCTGTGGCGGCGCAGCACCTGCATCAGGTATTCGTAGGACAGGCCGTGGAAGCCGTAGCGCCGCAGGCCCTCATCGTGCAGCGCGCGCGGCAGGGCGTAGCGCTGTTCCAGCGCCGGCATGCCGGCGTGGAAGGCGGTGTCGAAGCAGCCGACCTGCGCCAGCTCGGGGTAGGCGCGCTGCAGCGCGCGTACGCCAGCCAGGTTGTAGGGCTGGTGCAGCGGGGCCAGCGGTTCGAGCGTGGCCAGACGGGCCAGCAGGGCGTCGTCGAGCACCACCGGTTCGGTGCAAAAGCTGCCACCGTGCACGATGCGGTGCGCCACCGCGACCACGCGGGCCTGCGGTGCGGCGCTGGCGATGAACTCGCGCATCGCGGCCAGCGCCAGGTCGAAGCG
>DAOLLE010000127.1:0-7856 GCA_035331205.1 Burkholderiaceae bacterium | reverse complement strand
GCCCACCGCCAGGCTGAGCAGCAGCGACAGGCCCACCAGCATGTTGCGGTAGCTGCGCCAGCCGGCCAGCGCCTCGTCGGTCGACGACGAGACGAAGATGTAGATCGGGTAGTCGGCCACCTTGTGGTACGCGATCGTGCGCGGCACCGCGTCGAGCGAACTCGGCGCGATGTAGTTGCCCTCGTTGCCGAGCTCGCCGCGGGCCAGCGGACTGCTGGCGCCCAGCTTGCCGCCCATGTCGACCGCCTTGCCGCCGATCACGCGGGCGCGCACGGTCAGGTCGGTGCCGGCGATCGTCACGCCGCCCTGCTGGCCCAGCGCCACCTGGCGGAAGACCTCCTCGAAGTAGGCCGGGTCGAGCGAGGCCACCACCGCGCCGAGCGCCCGGCCGTCGGCCGCGGTGATCTTGCGCGAGAGCTGGATGGTCCAGCGCTTGGACACCTTGCCGAGCACCGGCTTGCTGATGAACAGACCGTTGGGCGGCAGCTTGGCGGCTTCGGCGGCGTAGGCCGGGTTCAGGTGAATGCGCACATGCTCGCGCTCGGAGAGGTCGACGTGGCCGGTCTTGCTGCCGTCGGGGTCGAGGTTGCTGCCGAGGAACCGGCCGTCTGCTCCGACCAGCGAGAGCTGCACCAGGATCTTCGGCGCCAGGCCGGTTTCGTTGGCGTAGCGCACCAGGTCGGGCTTGGGCGCCTGGCCGCTGGCGACGTCGTCGCGCACGCGCAGCGTGGCCTGGTCGGTGGCGGCGATCACGCGCAGCGTCTGCTCGTTGAGCGCGCGCGCGATGTTGGTGTTCTGCCGCGCCTCGGCCGCCAGCGTGTCGCCGTGCTTGTCCACCAGCAGCAGGACCACCGCCAGCCAGACGACCGCCAGCGTGGCGGCCGCGAAGAGCATCGCAAAGCGGCTCAGCGGGATGCGCGGGGCCGCAGCCACGGCGGGGGTCACGGCAGCGGCGGGCGGCGGGGTGACGGCAGAAGACATGCCTGCAACCTTGGGTGAGCGATGCGACCGGGCCGATGCCCGACCGGCCGTCGGCGCGCAGGCCAGCGGCACCGGCGAGTCTGCCGCAATTTCTGGGCCGCCATCGGGCGAAAAGGCCGCTTCGCAGCGGTCGAATCGGCCGCCGGCAGCGCTGGTGGCGGGCCTGCGCGGGGGCGGGCGCCTCAGCTGCTGCGCAGCTCGCGACGCAGGATCTTGCCGACGTTGGACTTGGGCAGGTCGTCGCGGAACTCGATGTACTTCGGCCGCTTGTAGCCGGCGAAGTTGTCGTGGCAGTAGCGGGCGATGTCCTCCTCGTCGAGCGCCGGGTCGCGCTTGACGACGAAGAGCTTGACCGTCTCGCCCGAGTGCGGGTCGGGGATGCCCACCGCGGCGCATTCGAGCACGCCGGGGTGCAGGTTGACCACCTGCTCGATCTCGGTCGGGTAGACGTTGAATCCCGACACCAGGATCATGTCCTTCTTGCGGTCGACGATGCGCACATAGCCGCGCCCGTCCATGATGCCGATGTCGCCGGTCTTGAACCAACCGTCGCGGCTGAGCACCTGGGCCGTCTCGTCGGGGCGCTGCCAGTAGCCGGCCATCACCTGCGGGCCGCGGATGCAGATCTCGCCACGCTCGCCGATGGGCAGGTCGCGGCCGTCGTCGTCGCGGATCGCGATCTCGGTGCTGGGAATGGGCAGGCCGATGGTGCCGGTGAAGTCGTGCAGGTCGAGGCGGTTGGCGGTGGCCACCGGCGAGGTCTCGGACAGGCCGTAGCCCTCGCAGACCGGGCAGCCGGTGACCTTGAGCCACTTCTCGGCGGTGGCCTGCTGCACCGCCATGCCGCCGCCGTTGGAGACCACCAGCTCGGAGAAGTCCAGCCGGGCGAAGTCCGCGTCGTTGGCCAGCGCGTTGTAGAGCGTGTTGACCGCCGGGAACATGTGGATGCGGTGGCCGCTCAGCGCCTTGACCACGCTGGCGAGGTCGCGCGGGTTGGGGATCAGCAGGTTGCGCCCGCCCAGGCGCAGGCCCATGAAGTAGCAGACCGTCAGCGCGAAGATGTGGTACAGCGGCAGCGCGCAGACGATGGTCAGCTGCTTGTGGCCGACCTTTTGCAGCATCGGATCGAACCAGGCCTTGGTCTGGCGGATGTTGGCCACCACGTTGCGGTGCAGCAGCACCGCGCCCTTGGACACGCCGGTGGTGCCGCCGGTGTACTGCAGGAAGGCGATGTCGTCGCCGCGCACCGCCTCGCGGCGCATCGGCTGGGTGGCGCCGGCGGCCAATGCGTCGTTGAAGCGCGTGACGCTGCGCCCGTCGGTCAGCGGCAGGCGGAACTCGGGCACCATCTTCTTGACGTGCCGGACCACGAAGTTGATCAGGTGGCGGCGCCACCAGGTCAGCGAGTCGCCCAGCGCGGTCAGCACGACGTGCTTGACCGGCGTGTGCTCGATCACCTCCTCCAGCGTGTGGGCGACGTTCTCCAGCACGACGATGGCCTCGGCGCCCGAATCCTTGAGCTGGTGCTCCAGCTCGCGCGCGGTGTACAGCGGGTTGACGTTGACCACCACCATGCCGGCGCGCAGCACCGCGGCGATCCCCACCATGTACTGCGGGCAGTTGGGCATCATCAGCGCCACCCGCGCGCCGCGCTGCAGGCCGCGCTGCTGCAACCAGCTGGCCAGCGCGGCGGACTGGCGGTCGAGCGCGTCGTAGCGCAGGCGCTCCTCCAGGAAGAGCGAGGCCTCGCGCTGGGCGTAGCGGCGAAAGGCCTCTTCGAGCACATCCACCAGGCTGGTGGCGGGGTCCAGCTCAAGCTGGGCCGGTACGCCGGCCGGGTAGCTCTGCAGCCAGGGGGCCGGGTCGGCGAGCGGGGAGCGCGGGAGGGTGGCGGTGGCGACGGACATGGCAAGGATGCTGGCAGAAGGCGCTGCAGGCCGTGTTGGGGCTTGTCCTAGCAGGGTGCGTGACCCTGTCGCTGCGGCGACAGGCTGCTGCCGAGCTGCAACGAGTGTGCCCGGCCGAGGCCGGGCGGCAGCGTCGCGCAGGGGACGCGTTCGGGCTTGTTTCTGCGCGATTCGGTGCGGCGAGGGCCTGCGCTGAGGGGATCCCGGTCGGCTCGAAGGGCCGCGCATGATCCAGTGTGGCTGCAAACGGTCACAATTCGCGCCTAACAGGGAGTCAAGGCGGCGGGCCGATCGGTCGCCCCAACCGGGAGAGGGCGAGAGGTTTTGCGATGCGCTGGTTGCTGAATGTCCTCAAGGCCCTGGGGGTGTTGGTGCTGCCGCTCGTGCTGGTGGCCTACCTGCTGCCGGAGCGCCGCAGCGTCAAGCGCAGCCGCGACATCGCGCTGCCGGCCGTGCAGATCTGGCCCTATGTCGTCGAGCCGAAACGCTGGCAGGCCTGGTCGCCCTGGATCGAGCGCGACCCGGCGATGACGCAGCGCTTCAGCGGCCCGGCCTCCGGTGTCGGCGCGCAATGGAGCTGGGACAGCAGCACGCAGGGCCAGGGCAGCCTGCGCTTCGAGCGCGTCGAGGCACCCCGCCTGCTCGCCTATACGCTGCGGCTGGAGGACGTGGGGACCACCGCGCAGGGCGAGATCTGGCTGACGCCGTTGGGCGAGACGAGCACCCGCGTCGAGTGGAGCTTCGACGTGCGCCTGGGCGTCAACCCGCTGATGCGCTGGTTCGGCCTGGGGTTGGACGCGATGGTCGGGCGCGATTTCGACGCCGGCCTGGCCCGCCTGGCCACGGTGGCCGCGGCCAGCCGCTGACGCGTCAGGCCTCGATGCCCATCAGCAGCCGCTGGGTGGCCAGCGGCGAGAGGTTGAGCAGCTCGGCCACTTCGGCGATGTCGTCGGGCAGTGCCGGGTTCTCCCAGCCCTGCTCGCTGTGGCGCGCCACCTGCACCGCCAGCCGCACGGTGCGCACCTGCGGGTAGATCAGCGCCTGGCCGGCGGCGTGGTCGTCGGTCAGCTGGATGAGCAGCTGCGGCAGGTGCCAGACCCGCATCAGCTGCTGTTCGAGCTCGCCGAGTTCGATGTTGAGCACCTCGCGCTGTGCGGCGCGCGAGCGCAGGTGCGGGTCGTCCGCCATCCGGCCGCGCACCTCCAGCGCCAGCGAGGGGGCATGGCACCACAGCAGCATCTCGGCGAAATCGTGCAGCAGCGCCGCCTCGCGCAGCACCGGCGCGTCGCCGTCCATGCGGTGCACCGCGAAGGCCTGGGCGAAGCGCGCCGCGCGGTGGGCCCGCGCCAGCACCCGCTCGAGGCCGTCGAGCGCCTCCGGCCAGTCGACCAGCTGCTGCTCGACCGTCTCCAGCGCCGAGAAATGGCGGAAAAAGGCGGTGATGCCCATCATCACCACGCCGGCGGTGACCGTCTCGGCCTCGGTGATCTGGCGGGCGTGGCGGTGCTGGCCGGTGTGCACCAGCACGCGCAGCGTCATCAGCGGGTCGTCCTCGATGCCGCGGGCGATCTGCGCGGCGTCGACGCAGCCGCGGGCCTCCTCGGCCTGCGCCAGCAGCGCGATCTCCTCGGCCGTGCCGCTGAGCACCGGGATGGGCCGGCTGCGCAGGTACTGGGTCCAGGCAGCGACGTCGGGCAGGGGGCGGGTCAGCATCGGGGCACTCCGGAAACGCCGGCGGGCCTCGCTGGCACCCCGGTGCCGCGGTCTGACCCACCTGGGGTCGGTATCGGCGCAACGCCGGCCCGACGCAAGCGCCGGGCGGCGCCCGAAGGGCCGCCTCGCGGGGGAATTGCCGAATTCGTCACGCGCAGGCCGCCCGCCGGGACCGGGGGAAACCTGCGTATCGGGCGGCCGGCGTGGCCGTTAGCATGCGCGCGTCCGAGACCCTCCGCCGCGCCGACGCGCGCGCCCAGCCTGACCCCGCTGCCCATGAACGCCTCCGCCGTCGCGTCGATCCCCTTGCGCCAACTGCGTGCGCTGCAGGCGCTCACCTGGCTGGAACGGGCCTGGCACGACGTCCGGCGCACCCCGGCGGCGAGTTTTGCCCACGGCATCGTGCTGGCGCTGTTCGGCTGGGTGATCGTCGCGGTGGCGGGACATCGCTTCTGGATCCTGGCCGGCGCCTTCTCGGGCTTCCTGCTGGTCGCACCGATCCTGGCCACCGGCCTGTACGCGATCAGCCGGGCCCTGGAACGGGGCGAGCCGGCCGGCTGGTCGACCGTCACCGCGGTGTGGCTGTCGCTGGACCGCCGGCTGGTGTCCTTTGGTGTGCTGCTGGCCGGCGCTGGCACGCTCTGGGTGCTGACCTCGGCGGCACTGATCCAGCTCTTCGCGGCCGAGCCGGTGATGACGCCGGCCGACTTCCTGCGCGTGGTGGTGCTCAGCCCGCATTCCTGGCTCTTCGAGGCCTGGATGCTGCTGGGCGGGCTGATGGCGGCGCCGGTGTTCGCTTCCAGCGTGGTGGCGATTCCGCTGCTGCTCGACCGCCGTGTCGGCCTCTGGGACGCGGTGCTCACCAGCTGGCGCGTGGTCGGCGAGAACCCGCTGCCAATGGCGGTCTGGGCCGCGGTGGTGATGGGCTTCACCCTGCTGGGCATGGCCGCCGCGCTGATTGGCCTGGTCTTCGTGATTCCGATGCTCGGCCACGCCAGCTGGTACGCCTACCGCGACGTGCTGCCGGCCGACGCGCCGCGCTGATCGCCGCTTTGCGCGGACGTGTGGGCAGCCCGGCCGCGTATCATCGCGGCCGCTTCGCCCGTCGTCACACCCATCGCTTCCATGTTCGGCTACTCCGAGGAACAGCTCGCCCAGTTCGGCCTGACGGTCGGCGTGGGGGCCTTCATCCTCTACATGTTCTTCATCATCGCGCAGCTGGCGCGTGAGTCCAAGGCCGGGCGCTTCGGCACCTTCGTGCTGTTCCTGGTGCTGTCGGTGGGCATGCTCGGCTTCATTGCCAAGAACGTCCTGGCCTGGTTCATGGGCCTTTGACGAACCTGTGAAGGGCCCTGCGCGCACAGGGGCGGGCCAAGCCGTTCAGAGCACAACCTTGACCATCGGGTGCGTGCTCAGCGTGCGGTAGAGCTCGTCGAGCTGCTCGCGGCTGGTGGCGGTGACCGTGATCGTCAGGCCCAGGTAGTTGCCACCCTTGCTGGGGCGCACTTCAACGGTGGCGGCATCGAATCCTGGGTCGAATTGAATGGCCACCGCGACGATGGCCTCCTGGAAGCCCGGCACATGCGCGCCCATCACCTTGATCGGGAAGGCGCTGGGGTATTCGATCAGGGACTGTTCGGGCGGGATCTCGTGCATCGTCGGGCAGGGGCTGCGGGTTCGTCAGGGGCGCGATGATGCGTCAAATCGACTGCTCGCGCTTGGCACGCTCGTAGGCCGCATGCAGCCGGGCATAGACCGGGCCGGGCTTGCCGCGCAGCGCGCCGTGGCCCACCGGCTCGCCGTCCAGGCGCGTGACCGGCAGGATCTCGCGGCCGGCCGAGGTGATCAGGATCTCGTCGGCGATCGTCAGCTCGGACTCGGCGATCGGCCGCAGGTGGCAGGCGATGCCCTCCTCCTCGCAGAGTTCGCGCAGCAACTCGATGCGGATGCCCGCCAGCGTGTGCGGCGACGGCGGCACGCCGATCAGCGCACCGTCGAGCACCGCCCAGACGTTGCAGGTCGATCCCTCGGTGACGCTCAGGCCATGGCCGCTGTCGCGCAGCAGAATGGTCTCGTCGGCGCCCTGGTCGGCCGCAATTTGCCGCGCCAGCACGCCGCCGAGCAGCGAGGTGGACTTGATATCGCCGCGCTCCCAGCGGAAGTCGCGCGCGGTCACGCAGCTCAGGCCTTCGCGGCGCAGCTCCGGGCCGGGTGGGTGGTGCGGCTGGCTCATCAGGAAGACGGTGGGCGCCAGCCCGAGGGGCATCGGGTGGCTGCGTGGCGCCACGCCACGGGTGACCTGCAGGTAGGCCAGCTGGTCACCCTGGCCGCTGTGCGCCAGCACGCGGGCGATCAGCTCGCGCAGCAGCGCCAGCCAGCCTTCGCGGCCGTGCGGGTTGGGAATGCGCACCTCGGCCAGCGAGCGCTCCAGCCGGGCCATGTGCTCGTCGAAGCGAAACAGCCGGCCGGCGTAGACGGGGATCACCTCGTAGACACCGTCGCCGAAGATGAAGCCGCGGTCGAGCACGGACACCTGGGCCTGATCCAGCGGCAGCCAGCGTCCATTGAGGTGGCAGGGGGTGTCGGGCAGCACGGGGGCAGGCATCGGGCGGAATCTCCTCACGCCGCGGCGGGCAGCATCGCTCGCCACACCTTGCTAGCCTACTCCTCGCCGCTGCGCTTCGGGAACCCGGTGACGCGGCTTCTTGCGTCAGCGCAGCTCGGCGAGGATCCGCCCGGGCCGGACGCTCACTTGATCATCAGGCGCAGACCGTCCCACATCCGGCCGAAGAGGCCGGCCAGCGGCACCGGCTCGGCCACGGTGACCGGCAGCTCGGCGACGACCTGGCGGCCGTTGGTCACCTTGAGCGTGCCGAGCTTCTGCCCGACGGCCAGCGGCGCCATCAGCGGGTCGGTGCGGGTCAGCTGGGTCTGCAGCTTGGCCGCGTCGCCGCGCGGCACGGTGACCACCACCGGCGTCAGCGAGGTCAGCTGCACCGTCGACTGGGTGCCCTTCCAGACGTCGGCGCGCGCGATGGGCTGTTTGGCGTCGAAGAGCTTGACGGCGTCCCAGGCGCTGTAGCCCCAGTTCAGCAGCTTCTGCGCCTCGGTGGCGCGCGCTTCCTTGGAGGCCGCGCCCAGGATCACGGCGACCAAGCGGCGGGGGCCGGCGGGGAAGTCGCGCTTGGCGGTGGCGATCAAGCAGTAGCCGGCCGCGTCGGTGTAGCCGGTCTTCAGGCCGTCGACCGTCGGGTC
>DAOLLE010000126.1:0-7870 GCA_035331205.1 Burkholderiaceae bacterium | reverse complement strand
GCCTGCGCAGCAACAGCATCGACCCGAACGCGCGGCACTGCATGGCCAGCGCGGTCGCCGGCTTCATGCGCAGCTTCGGCATCGACGAGCCGATGGGCTGCTACGACGACGCCGAGCACGCCGACGCCTTCGTGCTCTGGGGCTCGAACATGGCCGAGATGCACCCGATCCTGTGGTCGCGCATCACCAACCGGCGCCTGACGGCCAACCACGTGAAGATCCACGTGCTGTCCACCTTCAGCCACCGCTCCTGCGAGCTGGCCGACAACGAGCTGATCTTCAACCCGCAGAGCGACCTGGCGATCCTGAACTACATCTGCAACCACATCATCCAGACCGGCGCGGTCAACAAGGAGTTCGTGGCCAAGAACGTCGGCTTCTTCCAGGGCGTGACGGACATCGGCTACGGCCTGCGGCCGAACCACCCGCTGGAAGTCGCGGCCGGCAACAACGGCTACGTCGGCGCGGACGGCAAGGTCAAGGGTGACCCGAACAAGCACACGCCGATCAGCTTCGACGACTTCGCCAAGTTCGTCTCCGAGTACACGCTGGACAAGGCCCACGAGATCTCCGGCGTGCCCAAGGAGAAGCTGGAAGCGCTGGCCAAGGCCTACGCCGACCCGAAGACCAAGGTCACCTCCTACTGGACCATGGGCTTCAACCAGCACACCCGCGGCACCTGGGTCAACAACATGATCTACAACGTCCACCTGCTGGTGGGCAAGATCTCCGAGCCCGGCAACAGCCCCTTCTCGCTGACGGGCCAGCCCAGCGCCTGCGGCACCGCGCGCGAGGTCGGCACCTTCGCGCACCGCCTGCCGGCCGACATGGTGGTCACCAACCCGAAGCACCGCGCCGAGAGCGAGAAGCTGTGGAAGCTGCCGGCCGGCACGATTCCGGACTGGGTGGGCTACCACGCCGTGCTGCAGTCGCGCATGGCCAAGGACGGCAAGGTCGGCTTCCTGTGGACCACCACCACCAACAACATGCAGGCCGGGCCGAACGTCAACCAGGAGATCTATCCCGGCTGGCGCAACCCGAAGTGCTTCACCGTGGTGTCGGACGTCTACCCGACCGTCTCGGCCATGTCGGCCGACCTGATCCTGCCCGCAGCGATGTGGATGGAGAAGGAAGGCATGTTCGGCAACGCCGAGCGCCGCGGCCAGATGTGGCGCCAGCAGGTCAAGGCGCCGGGCGAATGCCGCTCCGACCTCTGGCAGTACGTCGAATTCTCCAAGCGCTTCAAGACCGACGAGGTCTGGCCGGCCGACCTGCTGGACAAGAACCCGCAGTACAAGGGCAAGACGCTGTACGAGGTGCTGTACGCCAACGGCCAGGTCAACCAGTTCCCGAAGGAAGACCTGGCCAAGGTGCACGCCCACGCCTGGGCCGGCTACACCAACGACGAGAGCGAGGCCTTCGGCTTCTACCTGCAGAAGGGCCTGTTCGAGGAGTACGCCAGCTTCGGTCGCGGCCACGCGCACGATCTGGCCAACTTCGACGTCTATCACAAGGTGCGCGGCATGCGCTGGCCGGTGGTGGACGGCAAGGAAACGCTCTGGCGCTTCCGCGAAGGCTACGACCCCTATGTCAAGAAGGGCGAGGGGGTGAAGTTCTACGGCTACCCTGACGGCAAGGCCAAGATCTTCGCGCTGCCGTACCAGCCCGCCGCCGAGCAGCCGGATGCCGAGTTCGACCTCTGGCTGTGCACCGGCCGCGTGCTGGAGCATTGGCACACCGGCTCGATGACGCGCCGCGTGCCCGAGCTGTACAAGGCCTTCCCCGACGCGGTGGTCTGGATGCACCCGAAGGACGCCGAGAAGCGCGGCCTCAAGCGCAACGACGTGGTCAAGGTCGCCACCCGCCGTGGCGAGATCCAGCTGCGCGTGGACACCAAGGGCCGCAACAAGCCGCCCGAGGGGCTCATCTTCGTGCCCTTCTTCGACGAGCACCGCTTGGTCAACAAGCTGACGCTGGACGCCACCTGCCCGATCTCGAAGGAAACCGACTTCAAGAAGTGCGCCGCCAAGGTGACCAAGGCCTGACCCTTCCTTCGCAGCGCGGCGCCCGGTCGGCTCCCCGGCCGGCGCGCCTTGCCTGTGCCCAGCCATGAGCAGCAAGCCCGCCACCGAAAAGGCTCCCAGCGCCCGCAGCGACGCGCGTCGGCAATTCCTTGCCGACAGCGCGCGCATGGCCTGCGGCGTCGGGCTGCTCGGCGTCGGTCTGGGCTTCTACGCCCGCCATGCCACCGCGCTGCCGCCAGCGGCGATCCGCCCGCCGGGTGCGCTGCCGGAGGCCGAGTTCTCCGCCGCCTGCATCCGCTGCGGGCTGTGCGTGCGCGACTGCCCCTACGAGATCCTGCACCTGGCCAAGCCCGAGGAGCCGATGGCCACGGGCACGCCCTACTTCGTCGCCCGGCAGGCGCCCTGCGAGATGTGCGACGACATCCCCTGCGTGAAGGCCTGCCCGACCGCCGCGCTGGACCATTCGCTCACCCAGATCGGCAAGGCGAAGATGGGCCTGGCGGTGCTGGTGGACCAGGAGACCTGCCTGAACCACCTGGGCATGCGCTGCGACATCTGCTACCGCGTCTGCCCGGTGATCGACAAGGCGATCACGCTCGATGCGCAGACCAACGCGCGCACCGGCAAGCACACGCTGTTCATCCCGGTGGTGCACTCCGAGCACTGCACCGGCTGCGGCAAGTGCGAGAAGTCCTGCCCCACCGAGGTGGCGTCGATCAAGGTCTTCCCGCTGTACATGGCCAAGGGCCAGCTGTCGGCGCACTACCGGCTCGGCTGGGTCGAGAAGGAAAAGGCCGGTGGCAGCCTGGTCGCGCCCGATGTGGAGCACCAGTACAACATGCCCGAGGGCCTGCGCTACGAGAACGGCAAGGGCCTGTCGGCGCAACCGGCCGCTGAACCGGGTCGGACGGCCGCCTCGCCAGCGGGTGCGGGCGCCGCGTCGGCACCGTCTGCGGCGCCCGGGCTGAACCTGCCCAAGGCGCTGAAGGGAGACCGGCTGTGAGCGCGCGCCAGAATCACGCCATCGGCGCCGAGGCCGTGGCCGCCAAGGGCTGGCTGCGCGCGCACAAGTGGCTGATCCTGCGCCGCACGAGCCAGATCGGCATCCTGCTGGCCTTCCTGATCGGCCCCTGGTTCGGTCTCTGGCTGGTCAAGGGCAACCTGAGTTCCAGCCTGACGCTGGGCGTGCTGCCGCTGACCGATCCCCTGCTGCTGCTGCAGACGCTGCTGACGCGGCACTGGCCGCAGACCGCCGCCTTCGTCGGGGCGGCCATCGTCGTGGTGTTCTACCTGCTGGTGGGCGGGCGCAGCTTCTGCGCCTGGACCTGCCCGGTCAACCTCGTCACCGACAGCGCCGCCTGGCTGCGCCGGCGCCTGAACCTGGGCGGCGGCGCGCACCTGTCGCGCGCCACGCGCTACTGGATCCTGGCGATGACCCTGATCGTCGCCGCGCTGACCGGCACCGTGGCCTGGGAGATGGTCAACCCGGTGTCGATGCTGCACCGCGGCCTGATCTTCGGCATGGGCTTCGCCTGGGTGGTGATCGCCGCGATCTTCCTGTTCGACCTGTTCGTGGTGCGCAACGGCTGGTGCGGCCACCTCTGCCCGGTCGGCGCGTTCTACGGGCTGATCGGCCGGGCCTCGCTGCTGCGCGTGCAGCTGCCGGCGCGCGAGGCCTGCAACGACTGCCTGGACTGCTTCGCGGTCTGCCCCGAGCACCAGATCATTCGCCCGCCCCTGAAGGGCGTGAAGGGCGCGGCGCCGATCATCCTCGACGCGCGCTGCACCAACTGCGGGCGCTGCGTCGACGTGTGTTCGAAGGACGTGTTCGCCTTCGGACCGCGCTTCGGCCCCCCCTCCGTCGCGGCCAGCGGTCAACCCACCGCCGAGCCGAAGTAAGTGCGTCGTCATCCATTTACCCCCTTTGGGTGGAGTTCATCATGAAGAAGACCGTCAGCATTGCAATGGCGACTGTTCTGGCCACGGTGATCGGCTGTGCCACGGTCGCCCCCCCGAAGCCGATGCGCGGCGCCGACGTGACCGCCGCCGACACGGCGCCCGAGGTCAAGGCCTACAGCAGCAAGACCCCCGGCGTGGGCGAGCCCAGGCTGATCGAGCGCACCTTCGTCGGCCAGCCGCCGCTGGTGCCGCACAGCATCGAGAAGTACGTGCCGCTCACCGCCGAGGAGAATGCCTGCCTCGACTGCCACACCACCGACGAGCTGCGCGGCCAGAAGGTGCCCAAGATCGGCGCCAGCCACTTCTCGAAGACCGCCAAGGGCAAGGACGGCAAGCCGGCGGTCGAGATGTCGCGCTTCCAGTGCGACTCCTGCCATGTGCCGCAGGTCGATGCCAAGGAACTGGTGGACAGCCGCTTCGTCGGCGTGACCAAGTGAACCCGTGACGCGCTGACCTGTTCACCCGGTGGCTTCGAAGAACACAGCATGAGCCACCGCGCCTCGCACCCCCCTCAACCCCCGATTGGAGTTCCGTCCATGAACCGCGTTTCCCGTATCCTCGCCCCCGCTGCCGCCGCAGTCCTGCTCGGCGCGGGCCTGTCGACCCCCGCAGCCGCCCAGGATGTCGACGCCGCCAAGGCCCTCGTGCAGTCGAACAACTGCACCCAGTGCCACGGCATCAAGAAGGACAAGGACGCCCCCGCCTTCCTGAAGATCGCCGAGAAGTACAAGGGCAAGGCCGGTGCCGAGGACGAGCTGATCAAGCACATCACCTCCGGCAAGAAGGTCAAGCTGGCCGACGGCTCGCAAGAAGACCACAAGATCGTCAAGACCATCCCCGCCAACGATCAGGCCCAGATGCGCAACCTGATCAAGTGGATCCTGGCCACCCAGTGACCGCGTCCGGCACACGAAGAACCTGAACAACACGAGCCGACGGAGAGCCGACATGTCCCTTTCGAGTCCCACCCCCTCCGGCCGCAAGGCGGGCTGGTGGTCTGCGCTGAGAAGTCCGAGCGCGAAATGGTCGTTGCTGTCGCTGCTGCTGGTCGGCGTCGTCGCCGGGATCGCCTTCTGGGGTGCCTTCAACACGGGCATGGAGGCGACCAACAAGCTCGAGTTCTGCATCGGCTGCCATGAGATGCGCGACAACGTCTACGCCGAGTACAAGGAAACCATCCACTACTCGAACCGCACCGGCGTGCGCGCGATCTGCTCGGACTGCCACGTCCCCAAGGACTGGACGCACAAGATGATCCGCAAGATCCAGGCGAGCAAGGAGGTCTGGGGCAAGCTGGTCGGCACGATCGACACCAAGGAAAAGTTCGAGGCCCACCGCCTCGAGATGGCCCAGAACGAGTGGGCCCGGATGAAGGCGCGCGACTCCATCGAGTGCCGCAACTGCCACAACTTCGACTCGATGAGCCCGGAGAAGCAGAAGAAGCTGCCGTACAAGAAGCACATGGAGGCCAAGGCCGCCGGCAAGAGCTGCATCGACTGCCACAAGGGCATCGCGCACCGCCTGCCCAAGGGCTACAAGGACCCGAACCTCGAAGAAGAGGAGTGAGTGAGGGCCGACTGCGCCACGCCCCGGCCGCTGCGCCAACCGGCCCTCGACCTCGTCGGCCTGTTGGTGCACCAGCCGCTGTTCCGCAGCGTCCCCGAGGACAGCCTGAAGGACTGGTGCGCCTACGTGCGCGAACGCCGTGTGCTGCGCGGCGAGCTGCTGTTCCAGCGCGGTGCCCCGGCCGGTGATGCCTTCTGGCTCATCGCGGTCGGGCAGATCAAGCTGTTCTTCCCGGCAGCCAATGGCAATGAGCGCGTACTCGCCACGCTGCACGAGAAACAATGCTTCGGCGAAGCCCAGGCCCTCCTGGGCGAGCCTTATCCCTACAGCGCAGAGGCACTCACCGACGGCCTGCTGCTGCGCGTGGACCGCAGCGTCTACGCCAGGCTGCACGAAGAGATGCCCCCGCTGGCCAGCGGCCTGATGACCGGCATGGCCGCGCAGATCCGCGACCTGCTGCACGAGATCGAGCAGATCTCGGTGTGCTCGGGCATCGAGCGCGTCGCCAACTACCTGCTCAAACGCTGCGAGGCGTACGCCACCGAAAACGGCTGCGGCAGCTGCATCGTCACGCTGCCGATGGCCAAACAGCTGCTGGCCTCGCGGCTGAACCTCAAGCCCGAGACGCTGTCGCGCATCTTTCACGACCTGAGCGGCGACGGCCTGATCCAGGTCGAGGGCCGGCGCATCGTCGTTCCCGACGTCGAGCGCCTGCGTGCGCTGACCAACAGCAGCTGCTGCTGAAGCCCGCCGGCCCACAGGAGACGGGGCCGGTCCCGGCGCCTTACTTCACCACCCGATCGATGCGCAGCGCCACGCCGCGCGCACCGAGCGCGGCCGGCACGGGGTCACCGACAAAATCACCCGGCTCGGCCTTGGCCTGGCCGCTGCGCGAGACGCGCGCTTCCAGCAGCAGCTGCGCAACGCCCGACAGCCTGCGCTCGGCCACCAGCGACTGCCGGTCGTCCAGCGTGAACGATGCGGGGAAGCCCGCCACCGGCTGCTTGAGCACCGCCAGGGGCATGGGGGTGCCATCGGCCGGGCGGGCGATGATCATCAGCACGGCATCGGGTCCCAGGCCCTTGGCGAGCCCCGGCGCCAGCTCCACCCGGCCCTGGATGCTCGCGCTGGCCGGCGCTGCCGCGGGCGAGGCCGACGACGCACCAGCACCCACTGCGCCGGCCTTGCCTGCACCGGCCGCACCGGATGCCGCTCCCGCCGGCTTGCCGGCCTTGTCGCGCGCCTCGGCGAGGTTGCCGGCAATCGTGCGGGCGTCCTCCGAGCCTGGCTCCAACTGCGTCAGCAGCTTTTCCCAGTCGGCAATCGCGCGGTCGAAGTGCTGGGCCTCGAAGGCGGCCGAGCCACGCATCCACAGCCCCTGGGCATTGTTCGGGTCCAGCTTCAGCGCCCGGTCGAGCAGCTGCAGCGACTGGGCGTTGAAGCCGTCGGCCGCCGCGGCCACCGCGTCGGCGTAGTCGACCAGCAGCTCGGCACTGCTGTCGAGCATCGGACCAGTCCTCGCATAGGCCTCGGCGGCTTCCTTGAAGCGGCCCATCATCTTGTAGGAGCGGCCCAGCATGGCCCAGCCGCGGTGGTTCTCGGGCTCCTTCTCGAGCTTGGCGGCCAGCCCGGTCACCATCTTCTCGATCTCGGACTTGGAGAAGCGCTGCGGGTGCGGGCTGCTGTCCAGCGCCGCCGGGCTGCCGAGGACGATGTACAGCCCGATGGCCGCCAACGGCAGCAGGGCGACCAGCGGCGCCAGCAACTTCCAGCTGCGTGGCAGCTGCTGCCGGGCACCTTCCGCCGGTGCATCGGCCGCGGCGCTGCTGTCCTCGAGCAGGCGGCGCTGCAGCTCGGCGCGGCTGAGGTCGTAGTCGGCCTGGGCCAGGCTGCCCGCGGCGAGGTCCTGGTCGAGCTCGGCGAGCTTGTCGCGGTAGACCGCGGCGGTGAGCTGGCGCGTCGAGACGCTGGCCGGCGTCGCGCGGCGCAGCAGCGGCCAGGCGAGCAGGCCGAGGGTGACCAGCAGCAGCAGGCCGGCACCGGCGATGAATCCGGTCATGGCTGGACGTCCTTGAGCAGCGCCTCGGCGCGTTGGCGCTCGGCCTCGGTCAGCGGGGCTTCCGAGGTCGTGGCCTCGCCTGCGCGGCGGCGCAGGAAGCGGATCAGCCCGAACAGGCCGGCGACCAGCAGCACGAAGGGCCCGGCCCAGAGCAGGTAGGTGCTGGGCTTGACCTGCGGACGGTAGAGCACGAAGTCGCCGTAGCGACTGACCAGGAAGTCCTTGACCTCCTGGTCGGTCTTGCCGGCCTTGAGCAGCTCGC
>DAOLLE010000125.1:0-7891 GCA_035331205.1 Burkholderiaceae bacterium | reverse complement strand
CGCGCGCTGCTCGCCTGCCGGCCGCGGCTGGGCGCGGCGCTGCCGCGGCGCCTGGCAGCGATCGACGCGGACGATCCGCCCCGCCAGGAAGCGCCCCAGCCGGCTCCCCCAGCCCCATCGCCCGCACCGCAGGACGCCACCGAGCCGGTGCTGCTCGACGTGCGCCACCTGAGCAAGTCCTTTCTGCTGCGCGAGGGCCTGTTCGGGCGGCGCGCGTTCCCGGCGGTGCAGGACGTGAGCTTCCAGCTGGGCCGCGGCCGCACGCTGGGTGTGGTGGGCGAATCCGGCTCGGGCAAGACGACGATGGGCCTGGCGCTGCTGAGGCTGCACGAGCCCCGCTCCGGCCCGGTGACCGGCGAGGTGATCTTCGACGGCCGCCCGGTGTTAACGCTGGAGGGCGCCGAGCGCCAGGCGCTGCGCCGGCGCATCCAGATCGTCTTCCAGAACCCCTACGCCTCGCTCAACCCGCGCTTCACGATCGGCCAGGCGCTGCTGGAGCCGATGCGCATCCATGGCCTCGGGGCCGACGACGCCGAGCGCGAGGCCCGCGCGTTGGCGCTGCTGCAGCGCGTCGGGCTGGACGCGGACGCCTTCGGCAAGTACCCGCATGAGTTTTCCGGCGGCCAGCGCCAGCGCATCGCCATCGCCCGGGCGCTGACGCTGCAGCCGCAGTTGCTGGTGCTCGACGAGGCGGTGTCCGCGCTGGACGTGTCGGTGCAGGCCCAGGTGCTCAACCTGCTCAAGGACCTGCAGGACGAACTGGGCCTGGCCTACCTCTTCATCAGCCACGACCTGGCGGTGGTGCGCTTCATGGCCGACGAGGTGCTGGTGATGAAGGATGGCCGGGTGGTCGAGCGGGCCGATGCGGCCACGCTGCTGAGTGCCCCGCGCGACGCCTACACCCAGCGGCTGCTGGCGGCGCTGCCACGGGGCTGCCAGGACGCGTCAGCCCCGAAGTGACAAAACCCGTCGGCCGGCTGACCAGCATCGTCAGGCCTGCAATCAAACCTTGCAAAGGTCGGGGCGGGTTGTGACGGCGTACACGGATGCAACATGGCATGGACGCTGCCGCTGTCCCCCCAAGGTCGCTGCAGCGCGGAACACACCGTCCGCCCGGTCGGCCAAGGGGCAGAACATGAAATTCCGTTGGTCAGACTGGCTCACCGCGCTGGCGGTCGTGATGGCTCTCGGTGCGTTTGCCGCAGCGGAAGCTGGTGAAGACACCGCACCCTTGGTCCAGGCACGCTGACCCACTGATCGCCGCGACCTGGCCGCACCGGCCGGGTCAGGCAGGAACGATGCCGGCAGAGGCATCGTCGGCCCCAGTGATCCACGCCTGGATCCCCACACGACCGGGCATCGGGGCCTGAACCGAACTTCTCGTGTGACTCCTCCTCAGAGAAGCCTTCGGGACTGCGTGAAGTCCCAGGGGGGTGGGCGTACCGGGATTGAGAGAGCGAGCACCCGGCCTCCGCGTCCCACCCCCTTCCTTTTTTCCTGACGTCATTGCGCCGATTTCCTTGACGCCTGCTTACACTGCGCGTGCTTTTGTCACGCGTGGGCAGCGGCCTGCGCCTCACCACAAGGAAATCCCATGAGCTCGCTGTTTCCTCGCTGGCAGGAGAAGACCGAGGGCGTCATCGCGCCCGACGAGCGCCTGCCCTGGCCCCAGACGGTCGCACTTGGCGTGCAGCACGTCATCGCGATGTTCGGCGCGACGGTGCTCGCGCCGCTGCTGATGGGCTTCGACCCCAACGTCGCGATCCTGATGAGCGGCATCGGCACGCTGATCTTCTTCGCCGTCGTCGGCGGCCGGGTACCGAGCTACCTCGGCTCGAGCTTCGCCTTCATCGGCGTGGTGATCGCCGCCAGCGGCTACGCCGGGCAGGGGCCGAACACCAACCTGGGCGTGGCATTGGGCGGCATCATCGCCTGCGGCGCGGTGTACACGCTGATCGGCCTGCTCGTCGCGGGCACCGGCGTGGGCTGGATCGAGCGCTTCATGCCGCCGGTGGTCACCGGCGCGGTGGTCGCAGTCATCGGCCTGAACCTGGCCGGCGTGCCGATCAAGAACATGGCGCCCACCGGCTTCGACGCCTGGATGCAGGGCCTGACCTGCCTGTGCGTGGGCTTCGTCGCGGTCTACACCCGCGGCACGGTACAGCGCCTGCTGATCCTGGTCGGCCTGATCCTGGCGTCCGTGCTCTACGCGGTGCTGACCAACGGCCTGGGCCTGGGCAAGCCGATCGACTTCAGCCGCGTCGCCTCGGCCGCCTGGTTCGGCGCGCCGAACTTCGCCGCGCCGGTGTTCGACGGCCGGGCGATGCTGCTGATCGCCCCGGTGGCGGTGATCCTGGTGGCCGAGAACCTGGGCCACCTCAAGGCGGTCAGCGCGATGACCGGGCGCAACCTGGACGGCTACCTGGGCCGCGCCTTCATCGGGGACGGCGTCGCCACGATGGTCTCCGGCGCCGCTGGCGGCACCGGCGTGACCACCTACGCCGAGAACATCGGCGTGATGGCGGCCACCAAGATCTACTCCACGGCCATCTTCGTCGTCGCCGCGCTGATCGCGGTGCTGCTGGGCTTCTCGCCCAAGTTCGGCGCGCTGATCCAGGCCATTCCGCTGGCGGTGATGGGCGGCGTGTCGATCGTCGTCTTCGGCCTGATCGCGGTGGCCGGCGCCAAGATCTGGGTCGACAACCGGGTGGACTTCTCCGACAACACCAACCTGATCGTCGCAGCGGTCACGCTGGTGCTGGGCACCGGCGACTACACGCTGAAGTTCGGTGGCTTCACGCTGGGCGGCATCGGAACCGCGACTTTCGGCGCGATCCTGCTGCACGCGCTGCTGCGCCGGCGCTGAGCGCCAAGGGCGGACGGGGCCGCAGCGTCACAATCGCGGCCAGATTGCACGGCAGCCGGCCCGTCGGCGCGCCGCTCCCCATCCCGCCCTTCGCCCCTGGAGCCCCTCGACATGCCCGCCCTCATCTGCGGATCGCTCGCCTTCGACACCATCGCCACCTTCCCGGGCCGCTTCGCGCAGCAGATCCTGCCCGAGCAGATCCACATCCTGAACGTGTCCTTCCTGGTGCCCACGCTGCGCCGCGAGTACGGCGGCTGCGCAGGCAACATCGCCTACACGCTCAAGGCCCTGGGCGGCGAGCCAGTGGTGATGGCGGCCCTGGGCAGCGACGGCGACGGCTACCTGGCGCGCATGAACGGCCTGGGCATCGACACCCGCCACGTGCTGACGGTGGCCGAGAGCTACACCGCGCAGGCCAACATCATCACCGACGAGGACAACAACCAGATCACCGCCTTCCACCCCGGCGCGATGCAGTTCGCCGACCGCATCGAGATGCCGGCGCGCAGCGACCTGAAGCTGGCACTGATCGGCCCCGACGGGCGCGATGCGATGCTCAAGCGCGCACGCGACTTCGCGGCGGGCGGCCTGCCCTTCATCTTCGACCCGGGCCAGGGCCTGCCGATGTTCGACGGCGACGACCTGCGCGGCTTCGTCGCCCAGGCCACCTGGGTCACGGTGAACGACTACGAGGCCCGCATGCTCTGCGAGCGCATGGGCACCGACCTGGCCACGCTGTCGCGCTCGCACCTGCGCGGCGTGGTCGTCACGCTGGGCCACGAGGGCTGCGACGTCTGGGTGCAAGGTGAGGTCACGCGGGTGCCCGGCGTGGTGGCCGAGGCGGTGCTCGACCCCACCGGCTGTGGCGACGCCTTCCGCGGCGCCCTGCTCTACGGCCTGGAGCGGGGCTGGGACCTGCTGCGCTGCGTCGAGCTGGGCAACCGCGTCGGCGCGATCAAGATCGCCTGCCACGGCCCGCAGAACCACCAGCTGGATCGCGCCGCCCTCGGCGTGGCCTGACCAACCCCGCGGGTGCAGCCCGCGCGCGGGCGGGGGCGCAGGTCAGTCCTCCAAGGCCGCCAGCGCGGCGCTTACCCGCGCCAGCCAATCCTGCAGCGCCCGCCGCTCGGCCAGCAGCTTGACGCGCTTGCGCCTACCGCTGGCGCCGCGCAGCAGCTGCACGTGTGACTTCGGGATGCCCACCTCGTCGGCCAGCCAGCGCTGCAGTGCCTCGTTGGCCGCACCGTCCACCGGCGGTGCCGCCAGGCGCACGCGCAAGGCGCCGTCGTGCAGGCCGGCCAACTGGCTGCGCTTGGCATTGGGGATGACCGCCAGATCCAGCAGCGCGCCATCGTCCTGCCAGATCAGATAGGACGGAGCCTCGGGGGCGGCGACCGCGACCGGGCGGGAGGGGGTGGCTTTCAACGTCGGCACCTTCATCGGCTGAGCCGGAAACAAAACGCCCGGCACAGGGCCGGGCGTGGAGCGCTCGTTCAGCCGGCGCGCCGAAGCGGCCGGCCGGCGTCACTCAACCACTCAGGGCTTTTCGCCGGTCGGGAAGGGCCAGGCGGCCTGCGGGCTCAGCGTGGTCTTGGCCGAGCTGGACGCAGCGGGCGCGGCCGCGGTCTTCTTGGCCGCCGCCTTCTTCAGCGCGGGCTTCGGAGCAGCCTTCTTGGCTACCGCCTTCTTGGCCGCCGCCTTCTTGGCCGGTGCCGGTGCCTCAACCGGGGCCGGCGCGGGCGCCGGGGCCGCCTTCTTCAGCGCGGGCTTCGCGGTCGGGGCCGCCGCCTTCTTGGCGGCGGCCTTCTTCGCCGCAGCCTTCTTGGCGGGAGCCGGAGCCGGGGCCTCGACCGGAGCCGGCGCGGGCGCCGGAGCCGCCTTCTTCAGCGCGGGCTTCGCGACCGGGGCAGCGGCCTTCTTGGCAGCGGCCTTCTTCGCCGCCGCCTTCTTGGCCGGCGCCGGAGCCGGGGCCTCGACCGGTGCCGGAGCGGGCGCCGGGGCGGCCTTCTTCAACGCGGGCTTGGCCGCAGGGGCCTTCTTTGCCGGGGCCTTCTTGGCCGCCGCCTTCTTCGCAGGGGCAGCCGGGGCCACAGCGGGCGCCGCTGCCGGCACTTCCACCGGTGCTGCCGTCTTCAGGGCCGGCTTGGCCGTCGTCTTCTTGGCGGGCGCTGCCGCTTTCTTTGCAGTTGCCATCTGGTTCTCCTTGGTCACTTGCACATAAACACACACCAGGTTGCTCGCGCCCGCCCGGTGATCCTTCGCGCCGCCGCGCCCTGCTCGGGCGGGCGGCACGTCGAATGCGTCGCCACCGCGGCGTCCCCCCTCGGGGTGCACGCGCCACGGCGGCAGGTCTTGCTGGCCGCGGTCAACGAAGAACAGCCCATGCAGCATGGCCCGCCGGGGTCGGCCCCAGCCCAGGGCACCGCCCGACCGATGTTCGATGACGCGGGTTTCGAAGGGCTTGCACTCCTTGTTCGGGTCGATGAGGTCGCCCAGCCACGGCAAGGGGCTGACCTCGTTCACGCAGGGCATGTCCAGGCCGATCTGCGTGGCGCAGGCTGTGCCGGCCGTCGATCCGGCCAACATCGGTCGGGTCGTCCAAGCGGCACCGGTCGGCCCCCTCGCTGCGGCGCCGACACCCATTCCCGGTGGCGACGGGCAACGGGCTCGGCGTCACGGGCTCACGCGACGCATCCCAGGCGCAGGGCCACAGTGCCAGAGTGGCGAGCGTCGGCAACGGCGCGAACACAACGGAGGGGGATGGCGTCAGGGCCGACGCGTCGCGCGGGACGTTCGGCGGCAGCAGTTTCGCGGAGGCGGGCGACGATTGGGGCGAGTCTTCCCAGACCGGCATGTCTGTCTTCCTAACAGGGCCGAATTATCGGAACGTCGCGTCGAAACACCAAGCGTTTCTTGACATCGGACCGACATATCGAGCCGCCCGACCCCCGGGGCGTGGCGTGAATGCGCTGCGGCAAAGGATCAGGGTCATTTATCCGTGATTGCTGATGGATGCATCCACGAATTCGGGCAGCCCCGTCGCAGGGCTCAGGCGCCCGCCGGACCTGGCGTTTCGCAGGGATCCGCCAGGGCGCGCAGTTCGGCCACGGTTGCGGTGGCCGGCGTCACCGCGAGCGGCAGGCCTTGCAGCCGCTGCGCCAGGCGCCGCCAGTGCCAGCCCGGCCCCGGATCGCGCTTGCGCAGCGGCGCGATGTGCTCATGGCCGACCACCTCGGCCAGCGGCCAGCGCCGCACGAGGCAGCGCAGCAGCCGCGCCACCGCGCGGTACTGCGCGGCGGTGAAGGTGCTGCCCTCCAACCCCTCGATCTCGATGCCCACCGAGTCGTCGTTGCGGTTGGCCACGCCGCGCCAGCAGGACAGCCCGGCGTGCCAGGCCCGCTCGGTCACCTCGACGAATTGCAGGACCCGGCCATCGCGCCGCACCAGGAAGTGGGCCGAGACCTGCAGCCCGGCGATCTGCGCGAAGAACGGGTGGCCACTGGCGCGCAGCCGGTTGGTGAAGAAGCGGGGAATCTGCGGACCACCGCAGCGCCCCGGCGGCAGGCTGATGGAGTGCAGCACCGCCAGCACCGGCATCGCGCCCGCGGGCCGCGGGCCGAAGTTGGGGCTGGGCCGCCGCTGTGCCCCGCGCAGCCAGCCGGCGTCCCAGGCCCTGGCCCAACACCCGGCCAGGGCGGCCACCGGCATCGCGCCCCGCCACCAGCGCCGCCGGGAACGGGCCGAGCTCATCGCGCCAGGGTGGCGCCCTGCGCCGTCATGCCCCCGTCGAACCGGCCGGGCCGGCGGGCCCCGCCAATGCGCCACCCTCGGTGTCGTCGACGCTCAGGCCGTCGCTGGCGATGTGGATGCCCAGGCGCGCCATGCGGTAGCGCATCTGCCGCAGCGTCAGGCCCATCGCGGCACCGGCGGCGGTGCGGTTGAAGCGAAACTGGTCCAGCGCGCGCACCAGCACCTGGCGCTCGACTTCGTCGAGGTAGGCCACCAGATCGGCCGGCACCGGCCCGTCGGAGGCAGCCAGGGCACCCGGCAGGGCCGGCACGGCGGTCGGCACCGGTGTCGGCGGCAGGCGCGGTGCGGGCGCCGGCACGGTGACGATCGCTGCGGCGTGGCCGCGGCTGGAGAAGCCGCCCGGCAGCGCCTCGCCCGACCAGCCCGCTTCGGCACCATCCAGGCCCGGGTCGGGGTCGGATCGAACGCCAGCCTCGCGGCTGTCCGGCAGGCCCAGATCCTCCAGGTCGATCACCGGCGCGCCGGACAGCGCCACCGCGCGGTGCAGCAGGTTCTCGAGCTCGCGCACATTGCCGGGAAACCGATAGCCGGCCAGGCCACGCAAGGCCGCCTCGGTCAACCGCGGAGGCGCGCTCTGGCCAGCCTCGGCGGCGAGGCGTTCGAGCATGCGCGAGCAGAGCTCCGGCAGGTCCTCCGGGCGCTCGCGCAGCGCGGGCACGCGGATCTCGATGACGTTCAGGCGGTAGTACAGGTCCTGGCGGAAGCGCCCGTGCTGCACCTCGTCGGCCAGGTCCTTGTGGGTGGCGCTGATCACCCGCACGTCCGAGGGCACCTCGGCCACCGCACCGACCGGACGCACCGCGCGCTCCTGGATGGCGCGCAGCAGCTTGCTCTGCATCGACAGCGGCAGGTCGCCGATCTCGTCGAGGAAGAGCGTGCCGCCGCGCGCGGCCTGGAAGAAGCCCTCGCGGTCCTCGGCCGCACCGGTGAAGGCGCCCTTGCGGTAGCCGAAGAACTCGGCCTCGAGCAGCTGCTCGGGAATGGCGCCGCAGTTCACCGCGATGAAGGGCTGGTTCGCACGGGCGCTGCTCTGGTGGATCGAGCGCGCCACCAGTTCCTTGCCAGTGCCCGATTCGCCCTGCACCAGCACCGGGGCCATGCTGCGCGCGACCTTGTCGACCAGGAAGCGCACCTGATCCATCGCCCGCGAGCGCCCCGCCATGCGCCGCAGCGCGCTGCCGGGAGCGTCGGCCAGGCGGCGGGTCGGCCGTGGGG
>DAOLLE010000124.1:0-7893 GCA_035331205.1 Burkholderiaceae bacterium | reverse complement strand
TTCCTGATGCTGGCGCTGCTGGCGATCGCGACCCTGGCGATGGGCCTGTATCCGAAGCCCTTCACCGACGTGATGCACACCTCGGTGACCGAGCTGATCCGCCACGTCGGCGTCTCGAAACTCTGATCCGGGAGCCGCACTCACCATGAACGCAATGAACTGGCTCGCGGTCTATCCCGAGATCCTCCTGCTGCTGATGGCCTGCGTGGTGGCCTTGGTCGACCTGTTCGTCACCGACCCGCGCCGCACGCCGACCTACGTGCTGTCGCTGCTGACGCTGGCGGGCGTCGGTGCGATGCACCTGGCCTACTTCAACGGCGGCCTGACCCACTACGCGATGAACCGCATGGTGGTCACCGACCCGATGGGGCACCTGCTGGCCTTCTTCGCCTGCGTCGCCGTCGCGATCACGCTGATCTACGCCCGCCCGTACGCCGAGAGCCGCGACATCCTCAAGGGTGAGCTCTTCTCGCTGAGCCTGCTGTCGCTGCTGGGCATCTCGATCATGCTGTCGGGCAACAACTTCCTGGTGCTGTACCTCGGCCTTGAAGTGATGAGCCTGTCGCTGTACGCCATCGTGGCGCTGCGCCGTGACCATGGCGCGTCGACCGAAGCGGCGATGAAGTACTTCGTCCTCGGCGCCATCGCCTCCGGCTTCCTGCTCTACGGCATGTCGATGATGTACGGTGCCACCGGCTCGCTCGACCTGGGCAAGGTCTTCGAGGCCATCGGCAAGGGCGACGCCAACCGCCAGGTGCTGGTCTTCGGCGTGGTGTTCATCGTCTCCGGCCTGGCCTTCAAGTTCGGTGCGGTGCCCTTCCACATGTGGGTGCCCGACGTCTACCAGGGCGCGCCGACCGCGGCGACCCTGCTGATCGCCGGTGCGCCGAAGATCGCCGCCTTCGGCATGACGATCCGCGTGCTGGTCGAGGGTCTGCTGGGTCTGGCGGTGGACTGGCAGCAGATGCTGGTCGTGCTGGCGGTGTGCTCGCTGGTGGTGGGCAACCTTGCCGCCATCGCGCAGACCAACCTCAAGCGCATGCTGGCCTACTCGACCATCGCGCAGATGGGCTTCATGATGCTGGGCTTGGTCTCCGGCGTTGTGAACGGCAACACGCTGTCGGCCGCCAACGCCTACAGCTCGGCGATGTTCTACATGATCACCTACGTGGTGACCACGCTGGGCACCTTCGGCCTGATCATGCTGATGGCGCGCGAGGGCTTCGAGTCCGAGGAGATCGCCGACTTCGCCGGTCTGAACCAGCGCAGCCCGCTGCTGGCCGGTGTGATGTCGGTGTTCATGTTTTCGCTCGCCGGCATCCCGCCGACGGTCGGCTTCTACGCCAAGCTGGCGGTGCTGCAGGCGCTGATCTCGACGAACGACAGCTTCCACCTCGGTCTGGCGATCTTCGCGGTGGTGCTGTCGCTGATCGGTGCGTTCTACTACCTGCGCATCGTGAAGGTTATGTACTTCGACGAGCCGAGCGACACCAGCCCGATCACCGCGCCCTCCGGCGCGCGCACCGTGCTGTCGCTCAACGGGGCCGCCGTGCTGCTGCTCGGCCTGCTGCCCGGTGGCCTGATGGCGATGTGCGCCCAGGCCATCGTGAAGGCGCTGGCCACCTGACGCAGGGCAGCACGCAGGATGGGGACCACTTCCTCGGCGTCCATCTGGCTGGTGCTGCTGCTCGCAGCGGCACTGGCCAACCTGCCGTTCGGAAACGAACGGCTTTTTGCTTTCGGGCCCCGACAGGCGCCGAAGTCGGTCGCGTGGCGGCTGCTCGAGCTGGCGGTGTATGCCGCGCTCGTGGTGATCGTCGGACGCTGGCTCGAAGGGCGCGGTGGCCAGATCTCCTCGCAGGGCTGGCCCTTCTACGCGGTGCTGGCCTGCGTGTTTCTCACGCTGGCCTTCCCGGGGTTCGTGTGGCGCTACCTGCGCCGGCGCAAAGCCGCGGCATGATGCGCGCGGGCGAGGTCCGGCGGTATTCGACCGCCGGCCTGCCGGCCACGCATGCCGCCCAGGCGGCGATCCAGCTCCCCCAGCCCAGAGCGGGCGACCCACGACTGCGCGCATGAACCTCGGCGACCTCCACAGCCTGCCTCCTGGCGACGACCACCTGCGTGAGACCCGCGTCGGGTCCCGCCAGGTCTACCGTGGCCATTTCCTGGAGGTCTACCGCGACGAGATCGCGCTGCCCGACGGTGCATTGACCGGGCGTGAGTACATGCGCCACCCGGGCGCGGTGATGATCGTGCCCCTCCTCGACGACGGTCGGCTGGTGCTGGAGCGGCAGTTCCGGTACCCGCTCGATCGGGCGATGATCGAATTCCCCGCCGGCAAGCTGGAGGCCGACGAGCCCGGCATCGTCTGCGGCGTGCGCGAGCTCTTCGAGGAGACCGGCTTCACCGCCACCGAGTGGGCCTTCGCCGGCGAGCTGAACAACGCCATCGCCTACTCCAGCGAGCGCATCGAGGTCTGGTTCGCCCGCGGCCTGGTGGCTGGCGAGCGGCGGCTCGACGAGGGCGAGTTCCTCGACGTCTTCGCCGGAACCGAGGCCGAGCTGGCCGCCTGGGTGCGCGACGGTGCGGTGACCGATGCCAAAACCATGGTCGGCCTGCTGTGGCTGCAGCAGTGGCGCGCCGGTGCCTGGCCGCTCACCTGGCGCAGCGCGGCCGAGCACGGCTGGCGCTGAGCCGCCCGCGACGCTGCGTCGGAGCCGGCCGTGAAGGTCTTCAACCTCCAGTGCGATCAGGGCCACGGCTTCGAGGGCTGGTTCGGCTCGGAGGACGATTTCCGCAGCCAGACCGAGCGTGGCCTGTTGAGCTGCCCGCTCTGTGCCTCGGCGAGGGTCGTGCGATTGCCTTCCGCGCCGCGCTTGAACCTGGGCGCGACAGCGACTGCGTCGGCCCCGGCCGCCACCGCAAAGTCCAGCGCCGGCCCGGCTGCGGTTCAGGCGGCCGATGCGGGGGCTCGGGGGCCCGGTCCCGGCGGCGCCGTGCTGCCTGAAGTGCTGCAGGCGCAGCTCGTCCAGGCGGTGCGGCAGTTGATCGCGCACAGCGACGATGTGGGCGACCGCTTCGCCGAAGAGGCGCGCCGCATCCACTACGGGGAAGCCGAGGCCCGTTCGATCCGGGGGCAGGCGAACGCCGAGGAGCGCGAGGCGCTGCGCGAAGAGGGCATCGAGGTCTTCTCGCTGCCGCTGCCGCCGGGATTCGACGGCCCGCTGCAGTAGCCGCCGCCCGGCGGCGGGCGGGCCCGGCTCAGAGCAGCCGGCCGGGGTTCATCAGCCCCTGCGGGTCGAGCGCGGACTTGATCGCGCGCATCAGTCCGAGCGCCACCGGCGACTTGCGTTCGGCCAGCTCGTCGCGCTTGAGCGCGCCGATGCCGTGCTCGGCCGAGAACGAGCCGCCACAGTCGGCCACCGCGTCGAAGACGATTCGGTTGATGGCAGCCTCTTCGTTGCGCAGGAACGCCGCGGCGTCGCCGCCCGCCGGGCACTGCACGTTGTAGTGCAGGTTGCCGTCGCCGAGGTGGCCGAAGTTCACCAGCCTCACGCCCCGATGGCTGGCCGCCAGCGCGGCGTCGGTCCGCGCGACGAAGTCGGGGATGCGCGACACCGGCAGCGAGATGTCGTGCTTGATGTTCAGCCCCTCCTCGGCCTGGGCCAGCGGAATCGACTCACGCAACTGCCACATTGCGCGCGACTGCGCCACCGACTCGGCCAGCGCCGCGTCCGTGATCAGGCCGCGCTCGAGCGCGTCGCCGAGCAGGGCCTCGAAGCGCTCGCGCGCCGAGGCGGCGTCCTGCGCATCGGACCACTCCAGCAGCACCGTCCAGGGCGCCGGGGGCAGCGGCCTGGGCAGCTGCGGGAAGTGGCGCCAGACCAGCTCCAGCGAGAAGTGGTTCATCACCTCGAAGCCGGTCAGCGCGGCATCGGCCCGGGCCTGAGCGAGCTGCAGCAGCGCCACCGCATCGGCCAGGCTGGCGCAGCTCGCCAGCGCGGTGAGGCGCGCGGCGGGCCGCGGGTAGAGCTTGAGCACCGCGGCGGTGATCACGCCCAGCGTGCCCTCGCTGCCGACGTAGAGGTGGCGCAGGTCGTAGCCGGTGTTGTCCTTGCGCAGGCCGGACAGGCCGTTCCAGACCTCACCGGTGGGCGTGACCACCTCCAGGCCGAGGCAGAGCTCGCGCGCATTGCCGAAGCGCAGCACCTGCGTCCCGCCGGCGTTGGTGGCCAGGTTGCCGCCGATCGTGCAGGAGCCCTCGGAGGCCAGGCTCAGCGGCAGCAGCAGGCCGGCGGCCTCAGCGTGCTCCTGGGCCTTCTGCAGCACGCACCCGGCCTCGACCGTCATCGTCAGGTTGGCCGGGTCGATGGCCCGCAGCGCCTGCATGCGGCCCAGATTCAGCAGCAGCTGGGTGCCGCTGTCGTCGGGCACGCCGCCGCCGACCAGGCCGGTGTTGCCGCCCTGGGGCACCACGGCCACGCCGGCGGCATGGCAGGTGCGCAGTATCGCGGCGACTTCCGCGGTCGAGCCCGGCCGCACCACCGCGAGCGAGCGCCCGCGCCAGCGCCGGCGCCAGTCGAGGTGGTAGGCATCGAGGCCGTCGTCGTCGGTCGCTGTCAGGACCTGGGGGCTGCCGACGATGGCGCGCAGCGCATCCAGCAGGGCGTCGTTCGGGGTGGTCGTCATACCGGTGCTTTCGGCCGGGCGGCCCGGCGGGCGCGGCCACTGGCCAGCCGCAGTCGCACATGGGCCGCGCAGGCAGCGAAGAGCAGCAGCGCCAGCAGCACTTCCAGCGCGGCGAAGGTGGTAGCAGGGCTGCTGACGCCGGCGGGCTGGCCGGTGGCGCGCACCACGCCCTCGGTCACATAGAGCCAGACCGCCAGCGCCAGCCAGCGGTAGGTGTACAGCCGCATGCGCCACAGGCCGGGCAGCGCGAGGGCCAGCGGCAGCACCTTCAGCGCCAGGCTGCCGCGGCCGGTGGGCGCCCAGGCCAGCTCCCAGCCCAGGCCGAGCAGCAGCAGCGCCGCGCACAGCGCCAGGGCCGCCCAGCGGCTCCAGAGCACCCCGGCGGTCGGCGCAGCGGGGGGCGAGTCGGGTGAAGTGGGCAGGGCGTCCAAGGCGGAAACGGTCATCGCGGGCATGAAGAAGGCGGGCGCGGCAACCCTCCCGGGCCCAGCGCCGAACGGCTGGCATCATAGCCAGCATGGCATCTTCCCGTTCTGGACCCCGACCGCCGCGCGGCCTGTTGCGGCCCGCCTGGCTGCGCCAAGCCCTGCGGGTGCTGCGCCAATGGCCCTGGCGGGACACGCTGTTGACGCTGCGCCAGCGCTTCCGCGAAGACCGCCTCGGCGTCACCGCCGGCAGCCTGACCTTCACCACCACGATCGCGCTGGTGCCCATCGTCACGGTGACTTTCGCGGTCTTTACCGCCTTTCCAATGTTCGCCAGCTTCCGGCGCGCCCTGGAAACCTACCTGCTGCAGAACCTGGTGCCGGACCTGATCGCCAAGCCGGTGCTGCAGCAACTCAGCCTCTTCGCGGCCAAGGCCAGCCGGGTCGGTACGGTGGGCGTGGTGGCCCTGGCGATCACCGCAATCGCGCTGCTGTTGACCATCGACCGGGCGCTCAACGCGATCTGGCGGGTGCGCCAGCCCCGGCCGATCGCCCAGCGTGTGCTGGTCTACTGGGCCGCCGCGACGCTGGGGCCGCTGATGCTGGGCGTGAGCCTGACGCTGACCTCCTACGCGCTGTCGGTGTCCAAGGGCTTCGTCAACGCGCTGCCCGGTGGCGTCGAGCTCCTCCTGGACATCGGCGAGTTCGCGCTGATGGTCGCGGGCGTGGCGGCGCTGTTCCGTTTCGTGCCGAACACCCAGGTGCGCTGGGCCCACGCGCTGTCGGGCGGTCTCTTCGTCGCGGTCGGCTTCGACCTCGCCAAACGCGTGCTGGCCTGGTACTTCAGCCTCGCGCCGCTGTACACCACGATCTACGGTGCCTTCGCCACCGTGCCGATCCTGCTGGTCTGGATCTACTCGGGCTGGGTGATCGTGCTGCTCGGCGCGGTGGTGGCCGCCTACGCCCCGAGCCTGCAGATGCGCGTGGTGCGGCTGGCCAACCAGCCGGGCTTCCGTTTCACGCTGGCGCTGACGCTGCTGCGCGCGCTCGATGCCGCCCGCCACGACGCTCGCCGCGGCCTGACCGTGGCCGAGCTGGCCGAGCAGCTGCGCATCGACCCGCTGCAGATCGACCCGGTGCTCGAAGCCCTGCAGCAGCTCGACTGGGTGGGCCGGCTGGAGGAGGCCGGCGAGCCGCGCCAGGTGCTGCTGGTCGATGCGGCCGACACGCCGCTCGAGCCCCTGGTGGCGCGACTGCTGCTTGCGCGCCAGCCCGGCAATGCCGGCTTTGTCGCCGCCACCGGCCTGGGGTCGTTGACGTTGGCCGCTGCGCTGCGCTCGGGCTGATCAGCGCAGCGCCTGGCCCAGCGCCTGGCGAAGCGCCGCCAGCAGCCCCTCCGGGTCCTCCTGCATCAGGTCGTGGCCGGGCCCGTCGAGCAGCTGGGTGTCGGCGCCCAGGCGCCGGCCCACCTCCAGCGCGGCCTTCGGCAGCGTCATGCGGTCGCGCCGCGCCAGTACGAGGTGGCTGCGGGTGTGGCCCACGGCGGCCACCGCGTCGGCCGCCGCCAGCCCGCGCGCATAGCGGTTGCACAGCGAGAAGTCGTGGTGGAAGAGGTTGTGCTCGCAGCCGGCCAAGCCGGCCGAGCGCTCCAGGATGCGCCGGCTGAGCTGCCGGCTGGCGCCCTGGTGCCAGGTGCCTGGCCCCGGGTTGCCCGGCTCGCCGGCCAGGCGGGCGTGGGCGAAGGCCACGACCATGTCGATGGCCCTGAGCGGATCGCGCGCCGCGGTGGCCAGCAGCGCGTCGGACACCGGCATCGGCACCGCGGTGCCCACCATCGCCAGGTGGTCGACGCGCGGCAGGGCCGGGTCTGCCGCCGCCTGCGCGGCGGCCTCCAGCCCGATCAGCGAGCCCATGCTGTGGCCGACGAGGCTGGCCGAGGCGATGCCCTGGTCAGCCAGCAGCCGCAGCAGCCAAGCGGCGATGGCCTCGATGTCCGGCAGCACCGGCCCGGGGCTGCGGCCGTGGCCGGGCAGGTCCAGCGCCAGCACGTTCCAGCCGTGGTGGGCGAACCAGCGCGCCGGGAAGGTCCAGACGCAGTGGTCGTTGAGCGCGCCGTGCACGAAGACCAGCCAGGGCAGGCCGGGCTGCGGCGCTCGGCCGCCGGTATAGGCATAGACGGAGGGCAGATCGGGTCGCTGGATGTTCATGAGCGGCCTCCCTGGGTGCTGGCGCCCGTGCTGGTCTTGCCGCCGGCCTTCTCGGCCACCTTCAGCGCGCGCTTCAGGTCCTCGATCAGGTCGGCCGGGTCCTCCAGGCCGATCGACAGGCGGATCGTGCCGGGGCCGATGCCGGCGGCGGCCAGTGCGGCGTCGTCCATGCGGAAGTGGGTGGTGCTGGCCGGGTGGATCACCAGCGAGCGCGCGTCGCCGACGTTGGCCAGGTGGGAGAAGAGCTCCAGCGCCTCGATGAAAGCGCGGCCCTGCTCGCGCCCGCCCTTGAGGTCGAAGCTGAACACCGCGCCGCAGCCCTTGGGCAGCAGGCGCTGCGCCAGCGCGTGGTCGGGGTGGCTGTCCAGCTCCGGGTAGGCGATGCGGCCGACCTGCGGCTGCTTCGACAGGAATTCGACGACCTTGCGGGTGTTGTCCACGTGCCGGGCCATGCGCAGCGGCAGCGTCTCCAGCCCCTGCAGGATCAGCCAGGCGCTGTGCGGGCTCAGGCAGGCGCCGAAGTCGCGCAGGCCCTCGCGGCGCGCGCGCAGCGCGAAGGCGGCGACGGTGTT
>DAOLLE010000123.1:4136-7896 GCA_035331205.1 Burkholderiaceae bacterium | reverse complement strand
TCTACCGGGCCCTGCGGTGAGACCTCGGGCAACGGCGGCGCCGCGGCCGGCGAACAAGGACCGGGCGGCGCCGGGCGGCGGCCCGGCAGGCGATTCAACAGCCGACGCCCGAACGATGTCGGTGCGGGCTCGAGGTGGAGGGGGGCAGCGGTCACGGCGTCGTCCTCAGGCCACCACATTCAAGGGGGCGCCTGGCAGCGGGGCACCGGTGGCGGCAGCCGCCTCGGCGACACCGGGCGCGCGCTGGGCCGTGGGCCGCGGACCGGCCAGTGCCGCCAGCACCTTGGCCTTCGGCCCGTCGACGATCACCCGGCCGGCTTCCATCACCACGATGCGGTCGACCAATTCGAGCAGCGCCGGCCGGTGCGTCACCACCACCAGCGTGCGCTGCGCGAGCAGGCCCTTGAGCTGGGCGATGAACTGCTGCTCGGTCTGCGCATCCATCGAGCTGGTCGGCTCGTCCATCAGCAGCACCTGCGGCTGGGTCACCAGGCAGCGCGCCAGCGCCACGAGCTGGCGCTGCCCGCCCGAGAGCATGCTGCCGCCCTCGCCCACCGGCATGTCCAGCCCGCTGGGGTGTGCGGCGGCCACCTTGTCCAGCCCGGTCAGGCGCAGCACCTCGGGCAGCCCCTCGGCCAAGGCCTGCGGGCGGCCGAGCAGGATGTTCTCGCGCAGCGAGCCGCGGAACAACCGCGGCTCCTGCGCCACGAAGCCGACGTGGGCGCGGTAGTCGGCCGGGTCGATCTGGCGCAGGTCGAGGCCGTCGACCTCGGTGTGACCGTCGCCCGGCTGGTACAGCCCAGCCAGCAACCGCAGCACGGTCGACTTGCCGCTGCCGATCTTGCCGAGGATGGCCACCCGCTCGCCCGCGGCGATGTGCAGCGTCAGGTCCTTGAGCACCGTCGGCCCGTTGGCCTGGCCGGCGCTGCGGTAGGTGAAGCTGATGTCGCGCAGGCCGAGCTGGCCCTGGATGCGCGGGCGCGGCAGGTAGCGCTTGAGCTCGTCGCGCTCGCTGGGCTGGGCCATCAGCTGGTCGAGCATGCGCAGCGCGGCGCGCGCGCCCTGGTACCGCGAGGCCAGCGCCACCACCCCGGCCAGCGGCGCCAGCGCGCGACCAGCGAACATCACCGCCGAGATCAGCGCGCCTCCGGTGAGGTGGCCGTCGTGGATCAGGTGCACGCCCCAGACCAGCATCACCACGGTGATGAACTGCTGCGACACCGCCGAGACGTTGTTGACCCAGCTCGACAGCGCCCGGGCCCGCAGCGCAGTGTGGGCGGCGGCGGCGTTGGCCTCCTCGTATTGGCGCTGAAAGTGGCCCTGCGCGCTGGCTGCACGCACCGCCTCCATGCCCTCCATGGTCTCGATCAGCAGGCCATGCATGTCGGCCTGCTGGCGCTGGTTGGCCGTCATCGCCCGGCGCAGCACCGCCTGGACGGCCAGGGTCAGGCCAAGGATCAGCGGAATGGCCACCAGCATCACCAACACCAGTTCGCCGCTGGTGAACCAGATCATCGCGACGAACAGCGCGATGAAGGGCAGGTCGCTGATCGCCGACATCGTCGCCGAGGTGGTGAACTCGCGCACCACCTCCAGCTGAGCCAGGTGGTGGGCGAAGGAGCCCGCCGATTCGGGCCGGTGCTCCAGCCGGATCGACAGCGCCTTGCGAAACAGGATCGCGCCCAGCAGCAGGTCGGCCTTCTTGCCGGCCAGGTCGATCAGGTGGCTGCGCAGCTGGCGCGCGAAGAGGTCGAACAGCACCGCCAGCCCGGCACCGATGGCCAATGACCACAGCGTCACGAAGGCCTGGTGCGGGATCACCCGGTCGTAGACCACCGAGGTGAACAGCCCCACCGCCAGCACCAGCACGTTGCTCAGGAAGGCCGCGAGCATCGCACCGCGGTAATAGGGCACGAAGCGGCGCAGCGTGCCCCAGAGCCAGTGCCGCCCACCCAGGGCCAGGTCGTCAGCGGCGGCCCCCGCCTGGCGGTCGGAGGATGCCAGGCGCGGGGTCGCAACGAGCGCCAACCCGGTGTATTCGGCCCGCAGCTCCTCATCGCTGGCCAGCACCTCCACCGGTGCCTGGCCATGCTCGGCCGGTGGCATCAGGATGCGGTAGCGCAGCTGCCGGCCCTGCACCAGCCGCTCGGTCAGGATGCAGGCGTCGCCGTTGCGAAGCAGCAGGATGGCCGGCAGCAGCAGCGCCAGAATCTGGCTCGGCTCGCGCTCCAGCACCGAGGCGTTGAAGCCCGCTTCCTGCAGCACCCGCACCGCCAGCGGCGGCGTGAGCATCTGCACGATGCCCGCCCCGGCCAGCAGCGAGGCCGCGCTGCGCTCGCGGCCGTGGTGCGCGCACAGCCAGACCAGGGACTGCAGCAGCGGGTCGTCGCCGCCGGGGTGGGCTGCGCCTCCGGCCAGTGCGGCGTCGGGATGGTGGGCGGAGCGGGCGGGTGCGGTCATCGGGTCGAGGATCGTGCCGGGGCGGCGGGTGCGCACGCAGGGAACGGCGCCATTTCACTGTGGCAGATCCGGGGCGGGCGAGCCGGCTGAAAAGCGCCGGCACATCGGCCCTTCTTGCCACCCTGTGCCGCGGCTCGGCAGCGTCGATGTTCAGCCCAAGGCCAGGTGTTCAGAGCGCGGCCAACGCGCGGTCGATCGCCTCGGCCAGCAGCGGGTAACCCGAGCGCTGCAGCAGCTCCTGCTGCACCGCTTCGATCAGGCGGCGGCGCTGCATGCTGCGCGAAGGGTGGCTGAAGTGGCGCACCCTGTCGGCGAGCTCGGCCGCGTTGCGGAAGCTGATCTCCGCGTGCTCGCGGGTCAGCTCGGCCAGGCCCGGCCGAGCATCGGTGAGGCACAGTCCGCCGGCCAGGAAGACGTCGTGGAAGCGGTTGACCACCGCGTGGTCGAACTGCAGCGAGGTGATGTTGATGCTGCAGGCGGTGCCGCGGAAGATGGCCTGCACCGCCGCCTCCTCGTAGACCGGCGGCTGGTGGCGGATGGCCGCGCCCAGAGTCGCCTGGCGGTCCACGCGGTGCAGGTAGGCCGGGTCGCCGCCGTAGACCGTCAGGTCCCCGGCCTCGGCGATGCCGGCCGCAGCGGCCTCTTCCAGCGTCCTGCCGCGAAAGGCCATCGAGCGCAGGTTGAACTGGTGACGCAGCCAATGGATGTAGGCCTGGCGCGACAGCACGGTCTCCTGCGGTTCGCCCAGCGCGCTGAACTGGCGATCGACCCAGGGCTGCAGCCGGTCGTGCAGCGACGTGGTCAGGTCGGCGCTGCGCAGCTGCAGCAGGCCGTCGATCAGGTGCTCGAGCGACGGATTCGCTGCGCGCGGCTGGAAGCCCCAGGGCAGCACGTGGCCGACGAAGCTGGCGGTGTGGCGGCACTCGGGCACCGGCAGCGGCTCGGTGGGCGCAAACTCGCTGGCGTGCGGCACCCAGCCGGCCTGGGCGATGCCGCAAGCCTGGAGCGCCGCGACGCTATCGGGCTCGATGCACAGGTGCCAGGACCGCGCGGCCACCCGCTGCCAGGCCTGGAGCTTGGCCAGTGCGGCCTCGAAGGCCAGGCCGCCGAGCAGCGCATCCTGGTGAACGAAGACGATGCGGCCCGGAAAGTCCTCGAAGAAATGGCCCGCGCACCCCTCACCACGCTGCTGGAATGCGTTCGAACCAGCGGTCGACACATAGACCGCGTCGGCACCCTGCCCACGCAGGAAGGTGGGGAAGGTGGCGGCATTGAAACCCGCTGGTTTGACCAGAAGCAC
>DAOLLE010000123.1:0-4036 GCA_035331205.1 Burkholderiaceae bacterium | reverse complement strand
CGACCAGCGGCTTGCGAAGCAGGCTCAACAACTGCGGCGGACGCCACTCCTGGCTGAGGATTTCAAAGGCCCCCTTGAATCCATACATCGAGGCCAGGCGGTTCTTGTCGTCGAAGTAGAGCGGGTAAGTCTCATCGGTGATGATGTTGACGTGGGTGGGGTCCCGAAACACCGCAGCGTGCGGGAAAGCCGGCGTGAACGACATGAACACTCCGCCGGCCTTGAGAACCCGATGGATTTCGTTCATCAGCTCCACGAAGGGATTGCGACGCTGCGGCATATAGATCACCCGGGGCACATGCTCGATGAAATCGTGTGCGGTGACGAAATCGAAATGGTCGTCGGGAAATGGAATCGGCTCGATCACGAGGTCGGCTTTCATAACCCGTGCCTCGACATCGTCACGCACGTCGATGCCGAAGACCTCCTGCGCTCCAAAGATGTTCTTGGGTTGCGGGCCGCAGCCCAGGTCAAGGGATCTGGTGGTCATGGTTGAAGGCCTATTTGAATTTCGGAAATCAGGGCGTAGAAACGCCCGAGCCGCAGTGGGATCGGCGCTCGCCACCCTTCGTCTTCGGTTTCGGCAGCCGACACGCGCCATCACCGGGGTTCAGCCGCGCTGCGACAGCGCGTCGGTCACCCCGCCGAGCTGGGTCTGGCGCCACATTGCGACATAGATCGCCTCCAGGTCGCGCGTGAAGCCGGTGGTGTCAAACAGCGCCTGGCCCTGCTGGCTGTGCCGGGCCAGGTGCTGGCGCAACGCGGCGCGCCGGGCCGGATCTCGCGCCAGCGCCAGGGCCAGCGCCTCATAGTCACCCAGGCTGTCCGTGACCAGCTCCGGCAGGCCGGCCGCCTGCAGCAGGCTGGCCGCCACACGCGCCGGAAAGGCCTGGCCGCGGTAGGTCACCACCGGCAGGCCGGCCAGCAGCGCATCGGCGGCGGTGGTGTGGGCGTTGTAGGGATGGGTGTCGAGGAAGAGATCGGCCTGGCGGTAGCGTGCCAGGTGGTCCTCTACCCGTGGCACACGCTGAGCGAAGACCAATCGAAGCGGGTCGACGCCCACCTTTGCTGCCTCCTCGCGCAGATGACGCTGCGACAGCTCGCTGCGCGACATCAGCCAGAGCACGCTGCCCGGCACCTGGGCCAGCAGGCGCATCCAGACCGCGAACATGTGCGGCGAGATTTTGTAGTCGTGGTTGAAGGAGCAGAACACCACCGCGTCATCGGGCAGGCCGCACTCGGCGCGGGTCGGCGTGCGCTCGGCGATCTGCACACCCACCGCCGGCGGCAGGTAGGCGTCGGGCAGGTAGACCACCCGCTCGTTGTAGAAGCCGTGGTGCTCGGGCGGAATCACGTGGCGATCGGCCACGATGTAGTCCATGTAGTCGGTGCCCAGCGTGCCTGGGTAGCCGAGGTAGTTGACCTGCGCCGGCGCCGGACGGTGGCTGAAGATGTCGCTGCGCGAGTCGGAGGTGAAGCCGGCCAGGTCGACCGCGACGTCGATTTCCAGCTCGCGCAGGCGTTCGGCGATCTGCCGGCTGCCCCAGCTGCGCACATCGAGGAAATGCTCGAAGCCGGCCTGGATGCGCGCACGCAGCGCACTGCCGTCGTCGGTACCGATCGAGATCGCGAAGGTCTCGAAGCGCTGGCGGTCGTGCCGCTCGAAGATGCCGGCCATCAGGTGGCCCACCGGGTGCTCGCGCAGATCGGGCGAGACGTAGGCCAGGCGGATGCGGTCGTGCCGGTAGCGCTGGCCGTTCCACAACGGCGCGGCGCTGCTGGGGTACCGCTGGGCCGCGAAGATCTGGGCACAGCGCTGGTGGTCGGCGGCTGAGTCGGACATCGCCATCAGACCGAGCGATTTGCAGGTCCGCTTGCCGGCGCGCACGCCCTCGACGATGCGCGCCTGCAGTGCGTCGGCATCGCGCCAGTCGCAGACATGCAGGCGCTCATAGGCCAGCAGGCCCAGGCCGTAGTCGTAGTCGGGGTTGATCGCCAGCAGCCGCTCGAGCATGCGCTGGGCATCCTCGCTGCGTTTGAACTCGGTGAGCAGCACCGCGCAATTCGCCAGCGCCGTCTCGTGGGCGGGCTTGGTGATCAGCACGCGATTGAAGCGCTCCAGCGCCTGGACGTGGCGGTGCAGGTCGCGCAGCAGCACACCACTGTTGATCAGCACCTCGGTGTAATCGGGCTGCAAGGCCAGGGCCTGGTCGTAGCTGGCCAGCGCCTCCTCCCGCCTCCCCAGTCCCTGCAGGGCTGTGCCGTGGGCGAACCAGACCGGCGCAAAGCCCATGCCCTGCGCGGTGGCCGGCGCCAACAGTGCCAGGGCGGCCGGCGCGTCAGCGCGGCGCAGCAGGATGACCGCCAACGAGTACAGCGCCACCGGGTCGAGTGGAAAGAAGCCCAGGTGGTGGCGAAACAGCCGCTCCGCCTCGGCCAGCTCGCCACGGTTCTGCAGCTCGAGCGCGCGCAGCAGCTGGGACCGATCCGGAGCCGGGTTGGCGTCCGAATTGGGCAGGGCGGCGGGAAGAGCCGGGCGTTCGGCAAGGGCGGCAGCGGTCATGGCGGCATGAAGCGGGTGGGTCCGCAGGACCGCCCGCCCACGGCGGCCGATCCCGACAGGTTCCCACTGTGCGAGAGTCGGCTCGGCCGCGATCTGGCAATTCGCGCGCCCGCCGCCCGCCAATTCAGCGCTTCACCGCCTCCAGCTGTTCCCGCCACGCGGCTCGGGATGTGCCGATGCCCCTGGTGATCCCAGGGGACACCGGCGGCCCGACCGGCGATCAGAGCAGCGGTTGCTGCCGCAGCAGATCGTCGAGAGCGGCCTGGTGCTGTTGCAGCGCGAGGGCCAGGTCCGCATCGGAGGACGTCGCACTAGCCGCCATCGCCGCGTGGCCACTGCCGTGCGCCGAGGGGGTGGCCGAGCTGCTCGCCATGTTGGCATTGGCGGTCGCCACGCTGGCCGAGCTATCCGGCAGGATCTCGGTCGGCGCTGCGGCCAGCACATCGCCCAGGCTGACCGGTGCCGTCGCTGCATCGTGCGCGCCGCCGTCATGCACCGCCGGGCTGCCCGTCGAAGCAGCCACGGTCGGGTGAGCCGTCGTATCGGCCGTGGACACCGTCGGGGTGGCGTCGGTCACGCTGCCCTGCTTGGCGAACCAGACGTCGGCCATCTGGTGACTGCTGCCATCGGCGGTGGTGTAGCTCGAGGTCAGCCCCAGCAGGTTGCCATGGTCGGAGGTTGTGCCGGTCTGCGCGCGCAGGTCCATCGAGACGATGCCCAGATCGGCCAGCGATTTCAGCTCACCCGTCTCGGTGACGCCATCGCTGTTGCGGTCCACCCACACCTTCAGCTCACCGTAGGCGGCATCGGCCTGGGTGATCTTGCCGTCGTGGTTGCTGTCCAGCGCGGCCAAGGCCGCGTAGCCGTTGCCCGCGCGCTGGCCATTGGCCAGGGCCGTCCCGGCGCCGAACAGCTCGCGGCCATTGTCGATCTGACCGTCCTGGTTCAGATCCCGCACCAGCAGACCGTCGGTGGCCGCGGCCCAGCCGACTTGCTGCGCATGACCGGTGGCGTTGATGTCGAAGCGCACGCCGTGGGCCGCTGCCAGGGTCGACACACCATTGCCATCCAGATCCAGCACCAGCGGCGTGGCCGCCATCATCGCGTCCAGTTGAGCGGCGCTCATGACCGCGATGTCCGCGGTCTCGAATGCGGCAATCTGGGTCGAGGTCATCGTGGCGATGTCCTTCGCCTCCAATGCCACCACCTGTGTCGTGGTCAGTGCCGCGATGTGCGACGTCGTCAGGGCGTCGATCTGGGTGGAAGTCAACGCAACGATATCCGCAGTGCTCAGGGCCGCGATCTGTGTCGTGGAGAGCGCACCAATATCAGCCGATGCCAGCGCCGAGAACTGGGCGGTGGTCAGCACCGCCAGGTCATCGGTACCCAACGCCATGATCTGAGCAGTCGTCAAGCCCCGGATGGCCGCGGTGCTCAGTGCACCCAGGTCGGCCGTCTCCATCGCGTTGAGCT
>DAOLLE010000122.1:0-7957 GCA_035331205.1 Burkholderiaceae bacterium | reverse complement strand
GCCGGTCGTCCCACCCGTGGTCCCGCCAGTCGTTCCACCGGTGGTGCCGCCGGTTGTCCCGCCAGTTGTCCCACCGGTGGTGCCGCCGGTGGTGCCGCCGGTGGTCCCGCCAGTCGTCCCGCCAGTCGTCCCTCCCGTGGTGCCACCGGTCGTGCCACCGGTCGTGCCACCGGTGGTACCACCCGTCCCACCACCCGTCGCACCACCGTTGGTTCCGCCGGTGTTGCGGTGGCCACGGCGGCGGCGAGCCTCTTCGCTCAGATCTCCGTCGTCGCTGCTGGCCGCTTCGGTGGCGCTGGCGCTCGAGGTGTCGGTCGAGCCGCCGTCACCGCCGCCGCAGGCGGCCAGACTGGCCACGAGGGCGAGCATGAGGGTGAGGCGGGTCGGGTTCAGCTTGGCGTTCATGATGTCGATCTCTTGCAATGGCGGTGGGTCTCTGGCCTGCGGATCGCGGGATCCCCCCCACTGGCAGGCCGGTACTGCGGACGGTGACTGCTCGGTGCGCGCCGCCGTTGATTCCGTGCCGCTAAGTTAACGGCGCCCCCGCCGGTGCCGGTAAGCAGGACCCCGGGGTGTAACGACCGCCGCCATGTGACAGGGGTGGACGCGTGTTGCCAAGAATTCCGCGCTTCGCAAGACTCCGCGCGCAATGCTCACCGTTGGTTTCCGGCCCGGCGTGCACTTGGCACGTTCTGGTCCGGGTGCCGGGATCGGTCGCTGTCACCGTCCGGACGCAAGCGCTTCACTGAGGGTTTACGTGAACTGACAAGTGCACACCGGCGATGCATGTCCGTGACGGGGATCAAGGCGCCCGCGCTGCTCGGCGGTTTGCGTCGAGCTTGGCCAATCGGACAGCGGCGCGCTGCGATGCCGCGGCCCTCGCTCTGGCCTGTGGGGCCGGAGCGAGCGGGGGCACTGGGCGGGGGAGGAAGGGAAGAGGGTGGGGGCTTCGCGCGAGCGAGAAGCGATCCGGGAGGTGCGGCGCTGTGGGGTGCGGCGCTGTGGGGGTGCGGAGTGGCGCAGAGGGGCCCGGGGATCGGGCCAGGCGCGGCGAAAGGCGCCTGGCTGCCGATCACCCGCCTGGGCGGCGGTGGCCGACCGGCGGACCCGCCCGCGATCTTGGTGTGGGCGCGGCCGCGTCCGTGATTGCGCCAGGGATCGGGTCAGTGAGCGGGCCAGTGATTGCGTCAGGCGGCCGGCTGCTTGGCCTCGGCCTCGGCTGACGAGGCCGTCGGGGTGGCCGCCTCGGCCGCCGCCGCGCGGCGCGCGCGTTGTTCACGCAGCCAGTCCAGTGCGCGCAGGGACCAGCGCGCCGGCGCGTTGAACAGCACGATCGAGGTGACCAGCGGCCGGCGTCCCGGCCAGAGCTTCTCGATGAAGGAGGCCGGCTCGGCACCGCTGTCGAAGGCGCTCAGGTCGGCGCAGACCTGCGGGAAGTGGCGCACCAGCTCGGCCTCGTTGAGGATGCCCACGCCGTTCTTGCGGAAGGCTGGGTCCCAGCCCACCTTGAAGGCGAAGCCCTGCGTGCCGGACACGAGGTTGCTGGTCGAGGCGATGGTCTGGTCGCCCAGGCGCAACTCGGTGAAGAGCGCGCGGCCTTCCGAGGCGAAGCCGTCGACCATTTCCTTGAAGAAGGTCTCCTCGGCTGGCTGCGAGCGCAGCGAGGTGCCTTCCTCGCCCTTCCAGCCGGCGTGCTCCAGGCGCAGGAAGTCCTCGGTGACGCGCGCCTCGATGGCCTGGCGATGAATCTGCCAGGTCAATTCGCCCGATTCGGAGATGCGGCGCTTGCAGCGCTCGACCTCGGCGTGCTGCTTGCGCAGGTTGCGCTTGAGCGCTTCGGGGCCGGTGTCGGGCGGCAGCAGCATGGCGCGCTGCTTGGCGGGGCCGTCGCGCAGCGTGTAGCCCGCCGCTTGGCAGGCCTGCTGCAGCGCGCTGTGCGCCGCGCCCCCCTGTTCCAGGTTGCGCACCACCAGCCCGAATGACCAGGGGGTGCGCGCACGGATGTGGCGCAGCAGGCCGTACCACACCGCCGGGCCGTGGCCCGTGGCGATCAGCGGCGCACCGCAGAAGGAATGCAGCGACTGGTAGATCTCGGTGTGCGGCAGCGGCAGCTGGGTGTTGGCCGAGCGGCGCGTCAGCGTGGCCACACCCAGGGTCTGCGGCGTTGCACCATCCTGGCGTTCGACGAAGACGACCTCGCTGTGTGAGCCGGGGTCGAGGTGGCGCAGCGCCGGCAACACGAAGTGCGGCGAGGCGTAGGCGTTGGGCTCGATCGCCAGCGCCTCCAGCGCCGACCAGCGGCGTCGGTCGTCGGCGGTCAGTGCGTCGGGCGTCAGCGCGCGCACGGTGCAGGGCGCCTCCGGCTGGGTCTGGGCCGGCCAGATCGGGGTGGATGCGGTGACCATCGGGGAGGTGGAACTCGACATGGGCGCGACGAAGGGTTCAGCCTGAATGGGGTTCGCGGACCTGCGCGACGCTGGCCGGTGAGGCCGCAGCCTGGCCTGCCGCGGCGGCGGCCGTGGCTTCGGCCCGCTCGCTGGCCTGGCGCTGTTGGCGCGCCTGCCGCTCGTCGCGCCAATGGCGCCAGCGGGCCCGCCCGGCCTTGGCCTGCCGCAGCAGCCAGTCCTCCAGGCGCATCTTGGCGCTGTGCTGCTGCAGCGTGACCCAGTGCAGCGGCAGATCCTCGGTCGCGAGTGTGCGCTTGTATTGCAGGTCGCCGGTCATGAAGTCGTAAAACCGCCAACCGGCCGTGCGGAAGTGCTCGACCGCCAGCGCATGCGCGGCCAGCCCTGGGCTTTCGGAGCCATCGAGTTGCTCGTAGTCGATGCCCGATTGGTAGTAATGGACCCAGCCGTCGTGGCAGAAGTAATAGAAGTAGGCGATCGCGCGGTCGCCCCGCATCGCCGCCGTCAGCGCCACGGCACCGCGTGGCATGCCCTGCTCGATCAGGTGGGTGTGAAAGCGCCGCTGGAAGTCGCTGCCGAAGGCACCTGGCTCGCCTTTGGCCTGCCAGTAGCGGGTGTGCAACCGCTCCAGCTCGGCCAGGAACTCGCGGGCTTGTTCGAGCGTGGTGGCCTGCACCATGCGCAGCGGGACCGGATCGCTCAGGCGCTTCAGGCTCTTGCGTACCAGGTAGCGCTGGCGCTGTTTCAGGTAGCCCAGGTAATCCTTGCCCGAGGCATTGATCGCCTGCAGGTCGATGTAGAAGCACAGGTGCGGGGTGGCGCGCTGCTGCAGGTTCGCGGGCAGGTCCTCCAGCAAGCGCCGCGCGCCCGACAGGCGCAGCTCATCCGGGGCCTGCGGAGTGGCCATCAGGGCCAGCAGCATCGCGCGCTCGATGTCGGCGGCGCTGCCGGCGCCGCTGTCGCGGGCGGTCAGGCAGCCGTTGTACTCGATCGTCAGCGCGTCCAGGTCGGCGCGACCCGACTCGTTGAAGTGCATGGCCCGCACCGGCAGGAAGCCGAAGCGCAGGTGGCGGCGCTCTACCAGCAGCGCCAGGCCGACGCACTGTCCAGCATGGTCGGCGCGCAGCAGGCGTGGCCGCACGTCCTCGGGCAGGCAGTGCAGCCAGGGGCCGATCCAGTCCCAGGAGGTGAAGAAGCTGCTGTCGGCGCGGTTTTCCAGGTCGCGCCAAGTCGCCTCGAGCGCGCCCAAGGGCGGCAGGTCGACCAGCCGAACCTCGGCGGCGCTGGCGGAAGGGCCGGCGGTGGAGTGGGAATTCGTCGGTGCAATCATCGAAACAGGGATCGGGTCAGTGGCTCCAGCCACGCAGGCGATAGATCAGGCGACCGATTACCTCGTGCAGCGCTTCGGCCAGCCGCATTGGTCCGCCGTTGCTCGGCAGGCAGGACGGCAGGAGGGCGAGTTCGAGTTGTTGATAGTCCACGGCAAGCGGTTGGGCGTCCCAGCCCTGCCGGCGTGCGGTGGCCAGCGCACGCGGCATGTGCAGCGCGCTGGTCACCAGCCAGACCGGGCCGGTGTGGCCACGCACCGCCGGCGTGGCCTGCAGGACATCCTCGTGCGTGTTCCGGCCCCCGCCGACGAAACGCAGCGCGCTGGCAGGCAGCCCGAAGGCCAGCCCGGCCGAGCGCATCGTGCCGCCGAGCGCATTGTCCTCGCTCCGGCCCGGTCCCCCGCTGAACAGCAGCGTGCCGCCGCTGTGGCGCCACAGCCGAACCGCGCCCTCCAGCCGTTCCCAGCCCGGGGCATCCAGCCGGGCGCGCGGGTCACCGCTGGCGAGCACGATGATCAAGGTCGATTCGTCCCGCGTCGGGGGCCGCAGCGCCTGCTTCGGCCCTTCGAGCCAGCGGATCAGCTCGTTCGACGTGATCGGTGCGGACAGTACCCAGGCCCAGGCGCACAGGGCCAGCCAGAGCCAGCGCAGCCGATGCGCCCCCGTGCCCTGTGGTGCCCGCCAGCCCTGTATCGCCAGCCCGGCCAGCAGCGCCAGCAGGTACAGCGGCAGCGGCAGAAGGAAATCCAGCGCGCCCGACATCAGCATGCACGCATCCTCGGCGTCGCAAGACGGCTCGATATCGGGCGGGGGCAGGGGGAGGGCGTCAAGGTCGAAGGGGGCGGAGCGGTTGCGGCGGTGCGGCGGCGGGGGCTCGGTGGCCTTTACCGCGCTGCAACATTCCCGAAATGCTAGCCGCTCGCGCAGTCCTGCCCATGTCAGAACGTAGCGCAGCCGCAGCCGTAGGCGCAAAGCCGGCATTGCTTGGCAGAGATCGCCGCTGTTGCGTCCGGCGAAGGCAGCCCCGGGTCCCCGGCGGTTCGATCCAGGCCGCATGTTGGGCCGGCGGCTGGACCTTACCCTGCGGGGGCGGCGTCGCATTCCCCCCTTTGGGGGGGGGGCGGCTCGGTTCAAGGGCCGGCACAGGCTGTCTTTGCCAGCTGCCTGCGCTGAAATTCGGCGGTCCATCGGGACCAGCCGATCTGACACCGATCGCATGCCGTTCAACCAGCAGAGTGACGACGGGGCAGTCGGGCGCGCGCGGTGCGAGCAGCATCCCGGAAATGGGGGATGGTTGCGTTGGCAAAGGGGGCGAACAATGTGAACGACGCTGCGTTTCAGCCTTGTCGGCAAGGCGCCGCGCAATCCTTGCAGTTGAACGGTCAGGAGTTGGAAGTGAAAGCAATCCGCAATTTGTCGTTTGTTGCCGTTGCTCTGGCCGGTGCCGTGGCTGCACAGGCGGCGACCTTTCAAAATGGTGGCTTCGAAAGTGGCGCCTTCGTCGACAGCAACAACCTGTGGTCCGGCCACTATTTCACGGGATCGCTGACACTGTACAACGGTGCCCCGCTCGGTGATTACACCGGCGATAAAACCATGGCCCTGTTCGCCGGTGATGCAGCGCTGACGGGATGGACGGTTGCCGTGCCGGGCGCGATGGCGTGGATCGATGCCAGCAACCCGTGGAACATGCAGCCCGCCAGTGGCGCGAAGTTTCTCGATCTGACCGGCTGGTCGTCGGCGTGGTCGGCCACGCAGCCTTACGGTGAGTATGCAGCGTTCCGTTCCGTGGTATCGCAGACCTTCACCACGGTGGTGGGGCAGAAGTACGCCGTTGCCTTTGATATCGGCTACGACGCGGTCGAATCCAAATCTTCGAATTCTGGCGTGGCGGCCTCCGACGTTGACGTTGGCGTGAATGGCGTCTACGGGACCTACAGCAGCGCTGTCGATGGGTGGGCGACCCGGGGCTTCACGTTCACGGCCAACAGCACATCGACGACGCTGTCGTTCAAGACATCGAACCTGGAGTCGGAGTACGTCGGTCTGGACAACGTATCGGTCACGGCGGTTCCCGAGCCCGAGACCTACGCGATGATGCTCGCGGGCCTGGGCGCCCTGGGCTTCGTTGCCCGTCGCCGTCGCCTGCGGTGACTTGGGACCGAAGGCACTGCGCGGGCAGACCGTGCCGGCTTGAAAACGGACCTGCGGGTCCGTTTTCCGTTGTGGTGCGTCGGGTTGGCGTGTAGGCGTTGTGTGCGCGAAGCCGTGGGGATGTGGCTTTCGTCACTGCACTCCCGAAGATGCGGGATGGTCGATCGAAGGGCTTGATATGAAGATTCCGGCAATGCTTCAACGCAGCCGTCGCCCTCGCGGTTGGTTGATTTTCCACGACACGATGGCAAGGAGTTCCACATGAAATTTGTCCGCAGTTTCTCGCTGGCCGCGCTCGCGATGGCCGCTTCCGTCGCCGCACATGCGGCGGCTTTCCAGAATGGCGACTTCGAGAACGGTGTCTTTACCGCCTCGCCCGATTCGCTCGGCACGACCCAATACCTGTCGCCGGGCGATCTGGCGATGACCGGCTGGGTCAGCTACGGGCTGCAGTGGACACCGGGCAGCAGCACCCGCACGGGGGAAGTGGCTTGGCTGAACTGCCCGGGCGGCTGCTATTCGGACCTGACCGCGCAGAGCGGTAGCAAGTTTCTGGATCTGACCGGCCGCAGCGATTGGCAGTACGGCGCGATTTACCAGACCTTCGACACGGTGGCTGGTACGACCTATCAGGTCAACTTCTCGCAGGGGTATTCTTCGACTTGGTCCAGCGCCAGTGCGAGGCCGAATCTGTACGTCGTGGCCAAGGATGGCGCGACGATCGTCGATGACCTCGATCCGGCATGGGCCGGCTTCACGTCGACTTCCGCGGGCTGGACCCAGCGCACCTACAACTTCACGGCCGCGAGTGGCACCACGACACTGTTCTTTGCCGGCGGCTATGACGCGGCGAACTACGTGGGTCTGGACAACGTGTCCGTCACGGCCGTGCCGGAGCCCGAGAGCTACGCGATGATGCTGGCCGGTCTGGGCGCGCTGGGCTTCATGGCCCGCCGCCGCAAGGCCCAGTGATCTGCTCGGGTGCTGGGCGGCGTTCGTCGCCCGTACGCGACGAAACGGACCTGCGGGTCCGTTTTTTCGTTTCAGGTTGCACGCGCGGCCCTTGAGAGTCGTGAACGGCGCCTCGCCGGCGGCAGTCCTGGGTGACTTCCCTCAGTCCGGATCGGTTCTAATCTCGCGTTGCGAAGAATCACGATAAGCGCTGCCTCGGCGCTTCTTTTTTTGTTCTTGGAGTAAGCATGACGACCATTGCAGTCGTGGGCCTGGGTTACGTGGGCCTGCCCCTCGCCGTCGAGTTCGGCAAGAAGTTCCGCACCATCGGCCTCGACCTGTCGCAGGAGAAGGTCGACGCGTACCGTCGTCACGTCGATCCGACCGGCGAAGTCAGCACCGAAGAGCTGAAGGCGGCGACCCAGTTGTACCCGACCACCGACGCGTCTGCGCTCAAGGAAGCCGACTTCGTGGTGGTGGCCGTGCCGACCCCGGTCGACGAGGCCCACATCCCCGACTTCTCGCCGCTGGTCGGTGCCAGCACCGCGGTGGGCAAGAACCTCAAGCCGGGCGCCATCGTCGTCTATGAGAGCACGGTGTACCCCGGTGCCACCGAAGAGGTCTGCATCCCGCTGCTGGAGAAGCATTCCGGCCTGAAGTGGAAGACCGACTTCTTCGTCGGCTACTCGCCCGAGCGCATCAACCCGGGTGACAAGGTCCACACCCTGACCACGATCACCAAGGTGGTGTCTGGTGACACCGCCGCCACGCTGGACAAGGTGGCCGAGGTCTACGGCAGCGTCATCACCGCCGGCGTGCACAAGGCCTCGTCGATCAAGGTGGCCGAAGCCGCCAAGGTGATCGAGAACACGCAGCGCGACCTGAACATCGCCCTGGTCAACGAGCTGTCGCTGATCTTCCACCGCATCGGCATCGACACGCTGGAAGTGCTGCAGGCCGCCGGCACCAAGTGGAACTTCCTGCCCTTCCGCCCGGGCCTGGTCGGCGGCCACTGCATCGGCGTGGACCCGTACTACCTGACCCACAAGGCCGAGACGCTGGGCTACCACCCGCAGGTCATCCTGGCCGGCCGGCGCATCAACGACGGCATGGGCGCCT
>DAOLLE010000121.1:0-8007 GCA_035331205.1 Burkholderiaceae bacterium | reverse complement strand
CGCGCGAGGTAGGCCTCCACCAGCGTGAAGCCGTTGCTCAGCGTGAAGGCCAGCTGGCTGATCGGGTTCGCGCCCGCCTCGGCGATGTGGTAGCCGGAGATCGACACCGAGTAGAAGTTGCGCACGTCGTGGTGCACGAAGTACTCGGCGATGTCGCCCATCACCTTCAGGCTGAACTCGGTGGAGAAGATGCAGGTGTTCTGGCCCTGGTCTTCCTTCAGGATGTCGGCCTGCACCGTGCCGCGCACGTTGGCCAGCACCCAGGCGCGGATCTTGGCGGCCTCGGTGTCGGTGGGCTCGCGGCCGTTGTCGGCGCGGAACTTCTCCAGCTGCTGGTCGATGGCGGCGTTCATGAACATCGCCAGGATCGACGGCGCCGGGCCGTTGATCGTCATGCTCACCGAGGTGGTGGGGCTGCACAGGTCGAAGCCCGAATACAGCACCTTCAGGTCGTCCAGCGTGGCGATGCTGACGCCGGAGTTGCCCACCTTGCCGTAGATGTCCGGCCGCGGGTCGGGGTCGTTGCCGTAGAGCGTGACCGAGTCGAAGGCGGTGGACAGGCGCTTGGCCGGCATGCCCTCGCTGACCAGCTTGAAGCGGCGGTTGGTGCGGAAGGCGTCGCCCTCGCCGGCGAACATGCGGGTGGGGTCCTCGCCCTCGCGCTTGAAGGCGAACACGCCGGCGGTGAAGGGGAAGCTGCCGGGCACGTTGTCCAGCATCAGCCACTTCAGGATCTCGCCGTGGTCCTCGTAGGTCGGCAGCACCACCTTGCGGATCTTGTTGCCGCTCAGCGTGGTGTGGACCAGGCCGGTGCGGATCTCCTTGTCGCGGATCTTCACCACGTACTCGTCGCCCGCGTAGGCCTGCTGCATCGCCGGCCACTGGGCCAGTAGCTTCCGGGCGTCCGCGTCCTGGCGGGCCTCGCGCTCCTCGGCCAGGGCGAGCACGGTGTTCTTCGCGCCAGATTTTTCGCTGTCCGCCTCGTGCAGCATGCGCGCGCTCTCGCGCAGCTGCTGCACCTCACGGGCCAGGCGGGCCTGACGGCGCGCGCGGGCCTTGTAGCCGCGCAGGGTGTCGGCGATCTCGGCCAGGTAGCGCACGCGGGCCGGCGGCACGATGGGCGTCTGGTGCGTGCTGTGGCGGGTGGCGACCTTGGGCAGTCGGCCTTCGGCGAGGCTCAGCCCACATTCGCCCAGCCGCGCCTTGAGCGCCTGGTACAGCGCGGTGACGCCGTCGTCGTTGAAGCGGCTGGCCATGGTGCCGAAGACGGGCATCTCCTCCGGCCGGGTGGTGAAGGCCTCGCGGTTGCGCTGCACCTGCTTGGCCACGTCGCGCAGCGCGTCGGCCGCGCCCTTGCGGTCGAACTTGTTGATGGCCACGAACTGGGCGAAGTCGAGCATGTCGATCTTCTCCAGCTGGCTGGCGGCGCCGAACTCCGGCGTCATCACGTACATCGGGATGTCCACGTGCGGCACGATCGCCGCGTCGCCCTGGCCGATGCCCGAGGTCTCGACGATCACCAGGTCGAAGCCGGCCACCTTGCAGGCGGCGATGGCATCCGGCAGCGCCGCGGAGATCTCCGAGCCCGTGTCGCGCGTGGCCAGCGAGCGCATGTAGACCCGCGCGCCGTTCTTCCAAGGGCCGGTCGCGTTCATGCGGATGCGGTCGCCCAGCAGCGCACCGCCGCTCTTGCGGCGCGAGGGGTCGATCGAGATCACCGCGATCTTCAGCGCGTCGTCCTGATCCAGCCGGAAGCGGCGCACCAGCTCGTCGGTCAGGCTGGACTTGCCGGCGCCGCCGGTGCCGGTGATGCCCAGCACCGGGGTGCGGCTGCCTTGGGCGGCCTCGCGCACGGCGGCGACCAATGCGGCGTCGGCGTCGCCGTTCTCCAGCGCGGTGATCAGCTGGGCCAGGCTGCGCCAGGCGGCTTCGTCACCGCCCTGGATGGCGGCCAGGGCCGTCGGGGCGTGTTCGGACAGGCTTTGGTCGCAGCGCATCACCATCTCGCCGATCATGCCGGCCAGGCCCATGCGCTGGCCGTCTTCGGGGCTGAAGATGCGCACGTTGTGGGCCGCCAGGTCGCGGATCTCGGCCGGCACGATCACGCCGCCGCCGCCGCCGAAGACCTGGATGTGCGCGCCGCCGCGCGCGCGCAGCAGCTCGACCATGTACTTGAAGTACTCGACGTGGCCGCCCTGGTAGGAGCTGACCGCGATGCCCTGCACGTCTTCCTGCAGCGCGGCGGTGACGACTTCGTCGACCGAGCGGTTGTGGCCCAGGTGGATCACCTCGGCGCCCATGCCCTGCAGGATGCGCCGCATGATGTTGATCGCCGCGTCATGCCCGTCGAACAGGCTGGCGGCGGTGACGAAGCGCACCTTGTGCGTCGGGCGGTAGGCCGCCAGGGCCTGGTAATCGGCGTGCAGCGCGGTCATGCGGGGGTCTCCTCGTGGGCGGTTCGGGGCGATGATGATCCTGACTCCGGATGCTGATTCTAAGTTGACGTTTACGTAAACGTCACTCCGAATCTGCCCGAACTCGATCCGTCGATGCTGCGCCAAGGCGGTGCGCCAGCGACCGCTGCCGGTTCCGGCATGGGCCAGCTTGGTGCGCGAAGTGGCTTCGGTCACCGAGTTTCTCTGCACGCGGGGCCGTGCGGCAGGTTGAGGTGGGTTGGTACGCGATCTGCATAACCTTCCTGGAGGTCGCACGGTGGTGTGGCCTCGCTAGGTGGGACATTACTTGGACAACGGCGTCCGGTCGTCCCGAAAGCTCGGCAACCGCTGCGCTTTCGGCCATGCGATCGAGACGCCGTCTTTTTTGGGCCTGCCCGCCAGCGGTCGCAGTTCGAACGCTGGCTGTGAGGACGTGGCGCATATGCTGCGCCAGCGCCGCGAAATCCATCGCAATTCGAAACAGCTTGGGTCGACTTGAACAAGTCCCTTACCAATCCGTGGAAAATGACACAGCGGTTCCGCGGGCAGGGTGTCGGCGGGAGGTGCAAACGCACGAGGGGCCACCGTGGGGATTCCTTGCAAGACGGCAGCAGGCCATGCGGAGTTGACCGCACGTGCGCGGCGGCTGTCACAGCGCCACCGCACCCTGCTGTTCCTGGTGGATGGCCGGCGCAGCCTCGACGAGGTCAGCCGCCTCGGTGAGCAGGCCGGCGTGCCGCGGGCCTACCTTGACGAACTGCTGGCGCTGGGTCTGATCGTGATGGCCGCGCCGGTGGCCGATCGCGGCCCGTCGGTCGACGACCCGGCCTGGGCACCCACCGAGCAGACCTTGTCCACGCGGTTTCCGGCCCTGGCGCTCGATGACGACGAGGACGCCGCCTCGCTGCCCTTCGGCTGGCCCAGCGACCTGTCGTCCCTTCCCAACGTGTTTTCCTCCGCGCAGGACTCCGTCGGCTTCGGCGAGGCGGTGGGCCACGCCGAGCTGTCGATGCTCGCCGCGGGCGACCCGGCACTGGACCGCGCGCGCAGCGTCGTGCTGCACGCCCTGCTGAGCACCTCGCCGGTGGCCGGCGCGGTGACGATGCTGCGGGTGCGCCGCTCGCGCAGCCGGGCCCAGCTGCGCGCACTGCTGCCCGAGGTGCAGGCCCGCCTGAGCCGGCCGCACCACTTGGCCGATGCGCGGCTGGTGATTCAGCGCGTGGAGGCGCTGCTTGCCGCCTGATGTGCGCGGCCCAGTTGGGGCCCCGGCGCCCCGCCACGGCGTTTGCACTGAGACGCAGGCGACACGGGGGCCCGTGTTTTTCGCCGACACTCCCGCCTGTACGCCGTGCCGCACAGCGTCATCCCGACTCCCTGAACGTCTGGTCAGTCCATGAGTTTCCTCGTCGTCGACATCGGTAACACCCGCCTCAAGTGGGGCCTGTACGAACACCGGGCCATCGATGCCCGGCTGCTGGCGCACGGTGCGGTGTACCTGGAGCAGATCGAGACGCTGGCCGAGCGCGAGTGGTCCCAGCTCGCCCCGGCGCCCACCGCGATGCTCGGCTGCGTGGTGGCCGGCAATGCGGTGCGCCGGCGCGCCGAGGAGCAGCTGGATCTCTGGGACCTGCGCCCGCGCTGGGTGGTGTCCGAGCAGGCCGCCTGCGGCGTGACCAATGGCTACGAGCACCCGACCCGGCTGGGCTCGGACCGCTGGGCTGCGATCATCGGCGCGCATGGGCGGGTGCGCGATGCGGGCGAGCGCCGCCCGGCGATTGTGGTGATGGTGGGCACCGCGGTGACGGTCGAGGCGATCGATGCCGACGGGCACTTTCTCGGCGGGCTGATCCTGCCCGGCTTCGGCCTGATGCTCAAGGCGCTGGAAAGCGGCACCGCAGGATTGCACGTGCCCACCGGCGAGGTGCGCTACTTCCCGACCAACACCAGCGACGCGCTGATGAGTGGCGGCACCTATGCGATCGCCGGCGCCATCGAGCGCATGCACCGCCACGTCGTGCAGACCTGCGGCGCCGAGCCGGCGCTGTTCATGACCGGCGGTGCGGCGGTGAAGCTCGCGCCGATCACGCCGCTGGGCTTCGAGGTGGTCGACCTGCTGATCTTCGAGGGGCTGCTGCGCATCGCCCAGGAGCGCGGCTGAGCCTCTGCGTCACAGGTGGGCCATGAAGGAGGAGCGGGGCTCCTCGGTCAGCGCTGCGGGCTCATGCCGGGGGGCTTCTCCGCGCGCGACGCGCAGCTCCTCGCGCAGCGCGACCAACTCCTGGCGCAGCTGACCGACCTCGCGGTGCATGTCGCGCAGGATGTCGCGTTCGAGCCGGCGCTCCGAGGACTCGACCCAGATCGACGAGATGGCGGCGGTGATCATCGTCAGCACGCCCCAGCCCAGCAGCACGACGAAGACCGAGAAGATCTTCGCCGCCGGCGTGCTCGGCACGATGTCGCCGTAGCCCACGGTGGCGGCGGTGACGAAGGCCAGCCAGAGGCCGTCGGCCAGCGTCGGCGCATTGGGCTCCAGCCACCAGAAGCCGCCGCCGCACAGCGCGAAGATGGTCAGCGCCAGCAGCAGCACCGGCAGGCTGCTGCGTTCGAACAGGCGCTGCAGCGACCAGATCATGTAGATCAGCGTCAGCAGCGCGGTCATGCCCCGCACCCCCAGCGCCACGGGTGAGCCGGCGCTGGGCGGCAGCGCAGCGGCCAGCAGCAGGCCGACCACCAGCGTCACGACGACCATCAAGCGCCAGGGGCTGACGGGCCGGTTGAAGGTGGAGCGGCGTGCGCGCCGGGCGCCGAGCCACTCGTTGGCGGCGACGACGAGGGCCGCCAACGCATAGGCGGCGGTGGCCAGCGGGGTGGGCGCACCATCGAGCAGTTCCAGGTAGAAGGCCGGGATCGTCAGCGTCAGCGCCAGCAGCACGGGCCAGCGGCCCCGCAGGACGACCCAGTGTGCCGCGACTTCCTGGACCAGGCGCGAGGGTTGGGGCTGGTGGGGACGGTGGACGTTCCGCATGCGCCGAGCCTAGCAGCCCTGGATACCGATGTTTCGGCCTGCATCAACGTGGGGGCGGTGAGTTCCCGGCCCAGCGCCCACTCAGCGCGCGGTTGCGCGCAATGCGGCACGGCGCGTGCGCACCCAGCTTTCCAGGTGCGCGGCGCTCAGCGGGGCGCTGATGCCCAGGCCCTGCAGCTGGTCACAGCCGGTCTCGACCAGGAAGCGCAGCTGCGCCTCGGTCTCGACGCCCTCGGCCACCACGCCCAGGCCCAGGCCGCTGGCGAGCTGGATGATGGCGCGGGCGATCGCGGTGGCCTGGCGCTGCTGCGGCAGCTCGCGCACGAAGGAGCGGTCGATCTTCATCTTGTCGATCGGCAGTTCCTTGAGGTGCGCCAGCGAGGAGTAGCCGGTGCCGAAGTCGTCCACCGACAGTCGCACGCCCAGCTCGCGCAGCTGCTGCAGCCGCTCGCGCACGCTGGGCACGTCGTCCATCAGCATGCGCTCGGTGAGCTCCAGCTCCAGCCAGCCGGCGGGCAGGCCGGTGTCGCGCAGCAAGGTGTCGATCGACGCGACGAAGCCCGGGGCCTGGAACTGCAGCGTCGACAGGTTCACCGCCACCGTCAGATCCAGCCCGTGCTGGTGCCAGTGGCGCGCGCAGCGGGCCGCCTCGCGCAGCACCCAGGCGCCGATCGGCACGATCAGCCGGTGCTGTTCGGCCAGGCCGATGAACTCGTCCGGCGCGAGCAGTCCGCGCTCGGGGTGCTGCCAGCGGATCAGCGCCTCGACGCCCACCGGCTCGCCGTCGCTGCTGCGCACCTGGGGCTGGAAGAGCAGGGCGAACTCGCCGTGCTCGATCGCGTGGCCGAGCTGGCCTTCCAGCACCAGGTTGGCGTAGGCCGCGGTGGCCACGCGGGGCTCGAAGATCGCATAGGTGGCGCGCCCGCGCGACTTGGCCACGTGCATCGCGGCGTCGGCGTGCTTGATCAGCACGTCGGGCGTGCCGCCGTCGCGCGGGTACAGCGCGATGCCCAGCGAGGGCGTCACCGAGATCGGCCGGCCCTCGATCGACAGCGGCGCCGACACCGCGGTGAGCAGCTTGTTGGCCACGTGGATCACGTCGGCCGGGTCGCGCACGCCGGGCAGCAGCACCATGAACTCGTCGCCGCCGAAGCGCGCCAGCCGGTCGGTGCTGCGCACTTGGTCGCCGATGCGCCGCGCCACCGTCTTGAGCAGCGCGTCGCCGGCGGTGTGGCCCACCGAGTCGTTGACCCGCTCGAAGTGGTCCAGGTCGATGAACAGCAGCGCCAGCTGGGTGCCGGCCGCCCGCGCCGCGACCATCAGGTGCTCCAGCTGGGCCAGGAAGGCGGCGCGATTGGGCAGGCCGGTCAGCGGGTCGTGGTGTGCGAGGTAGTGCAGCCGGGCCTGGGTGGCGTGGCGGTCGCGCACGTCGCGCACGATGGTCATGCGCATGTGCAGGCCCTGCTGCAGGCAGCTGCGTTCGATGAACTCCACCGGCAGCCGGCCACCGTCGCGGTGCATCAGCGCGGTTTCGTAGGTCACTTCCTTGCCGGCGGCGGCCACGTGGGCGACGCGGCTGCGCTGCTCAGGCGCCACCAGGTCCAGCACGCGGCGGCCGAGCAACTCGTGCAGCGTGCTGCCCAGCAATTCGCAGATCGCCGGGTTGGCGTCGGCGATGCGGCCATCCTGGTGGAAGAGGATGCCCTCGACGCTGGCCTGCATGAACTTGGCCAGCCGCTCCTCGGACTCGATCATCGCCCGCTCGGCGCTGCGGTGGCGCGTCAGGTCGCTGATCAGCACGAACAGGCCGAGCACCCGGCCGCCGGCATCGTGCTGCGGCGCAAAGGCCAGTTCGGTCCACAGCCGCCGGCCGTCGGCCAGCGCGATGTCCTGCTCGCAGCTGCAGCGCTCGCCGCTGCGCAGCGCCTGGGCGATGAAGGGCTGCACGTGCTGCGCCAGCTCCTCGCCCAGCACCTGCGGGATGTTCAGGCCGAGCACCGCCTCCGCATCGAAGCCGAAAGCCTGCGCATAGGGCAGGTTCGCGTAGGTGCAGCGCAGCTCGCCGGCCTCGTGGTAGCCCATCATCAGCGGCACGCTGTCGGCCAGGCTGCGCAGCTGTGCGTAGCGCGCCTGCGCGTCGGCGGCGCTGCCGGCACCGGACGACGGATCGGCCGAGGTCAGCGGCGGCGGTACCCAGGGCGGCTGGGGCGAGAGCGGGGCAGAGGGCAGGGGCGGTGGGCGCTGGGTCATGACCGGGCAGGGCGCACGATCCGGCGCCAACCGACCATCATAGGCAGCGAGTTTTGCCGCACGATGTGGCAAACCCCGCAGATGCGGGGTTCATTGGCGCAGATTGGCGCCTAAAAGCGAAAAACGCGCAATCCGACCCGTTGGGCGCCCCAGCTCAGAGGATGAACCGCGAGAGGTCCTCGTTGGCCGCCAGATCGGACAGTCGGGCATCCACCCGCGCGGCGTCGATGGTGATCGTCTCGCCGCTGTGGCGGGGCGCGTCGAAGGAGATTTCGTCGAGCAGCCGCTCCATCACCG
>DAOLLE010000120.1:0-8015 GCA_035331205.1 Burkholderiaceae bacterium | reverse complement strand
CCGGTGGCGGATGCTGCAGCGCGGTCCCCTGGTGCATGGCACCACCACGCTGCTGCTGTGGCGCGATGGCGGCGGCGCGCTGAAGCTGGCAGCCTTCGACGCGGCGTGGGCGCCGCTGGCCGGCTTCGGCAGCGCCGGCGTGACCACCGTCAACGCCGCCGTGCGCACCGAGGCCGACCGCAAGCCAGCGCTGTGCGTGCTGGGCGATGCGGTGGGCATCGGCTGGGTCAAGGCCGGCAGCGACGACCTGCAGTTCCAGCGCTGGCACCCGGCCAGCGGCACCGCGATCGACACCAACCCGGTGCTGCTGGGTGCCGCCACGCAGTGCGGTCCGCACGGCTGGCTGCAGCACGACGGCACGCAATGGGCCGCCTTCTGGGCCGGCCCGGTGGGCGCGCAGCAACGCGTGCTGATGCGCCGCATCGGCGCCAATGGCACGCCCGATGCGTCGGTGCGCACGATCGTCTCGCAGGCGGCGGCACTGGGTGCGCCGCACGCGGTGCACGACCCGGCCCGCGGGATGTGGCTGGTGGCCTGGCACTCCACCGACGCCGCGCAGCGCGGCATCCTCACGCGCCGGCTCGACGCCACCGGCACCCCGCTCGGCGTCACCGCCGAGCGGCCGGTGCCGCTGACGGTCGACGGCCGCTCGCCGCAGCTGGACCTGCATCCCGATGGCGGCTTCGTGCTCGGCTGGGAGGACGCCGGCGGCGGCAGCTTCGACGTCTATGTCGCCTTCCTCAACGCCGACGGCACCGCCGGGCCGGTGTCGCGGCTGCAGGTCAGCGATTCGCCGCAGCCGACCGCCGGCTTCAGCATGGTGGTCGATACCCATGGCGTGGTGCCGGTCTGGCAGAGCGACGACGAGACCGACAGCAACGTGCTCGGCCTGTACCTGCTGGGCATCACCAAGCAGGGTGTCTTCGCGGCCCAGGCCGACCCGGCCACCCCGCTGCTGGAGAACCAGACCTACGTGCGCCAGACCCTGGCCACGCAGCCCGAGACCGATCGCGTGGCGGTCGCGATGTGCTGGGGCGGCGGCGACTGGTACCTGCTGCGCCACACCGGCAGCACCTTCATCTCCGACCTCGAGCTGGTGCACACCTCGGCCGATGGCGTGCCCGACACCGCCTTCGGCGCCGGTGGCGCACGCCGGCTGGAGCGCGCCTTCAGCTTCGAGGCGCTGAGCCTGGCCTGGCGCGGCAACCTGCTGGCGGCCAGCAGCTCGCACGGGCCCGAGAACACCGTCTACCTGGCGCGCACAGACGGCCGGCTGGTCGACAGCTTCGGCCGCCACGGGCTGCTGAAGCTCAACGAGGCCGCGGCCGCGCCGGTGTACGGCCAGGTGGCGCTGCAGGGCACGGGCGCCAGCCTGCAGCTGCTGGTCGCCTTCGGCCGCCACGACCCGGCCGGATCGCACGAGATCCGCTGGACGGTGCGCAACCGCACCGGCGCCGCCGACGTCGCGCCGCGCACGCTGGCGCGCGCCGCCGGCACCGCGAAGCAGGGCTGGTGCCACTGGCTGGCCAGCGAGACGCCGCGCCACCTGGTCGCCGCCTGGCACGCGCCGGCCGGGGCGCCGCCGCTGATGCAGGTGCTGGTGCAGCGCTTCACGCTGGCCGGCGCGCCGCAGACCGGGCAGCCCACGCCCTTCGTGCTGACCGCGCTGCCGGGCGAGGCGATAAACGCGACGATCGCGCCGCGGCCGGTGCAGTTCCAGCCGGCGTTCCCGGTCAGCGCGGCCGACCTGGCGGCCAGCCGCCAGCGCGAGTTCGGCGCCGCCTGGCAGCACCAGAGCCCCGGCGGGCGCTGGGAGATCCGCTTCTCGTGCCTGCAACGCAGCGGCCAGCCGGTGGCCACCGCGGGGCAGTTCGACGTCGCGGTGGTGGCCAGCGCGACCGACCACGCCACCGAGCCGCAGATCGTCTGGCACGGCAACGGCTACGGCCTCGCGTGGCTGCAGCGCCCCGCTGCTGGCGGCAACGCGGTGCTGATGTTCACCGTGCTTAACCCGCTGGGCCAGCGGCCCAACCTGGCACCCATCGGGCCGGCGGCGCCGGCGGCCGACTTCGCGGTCACCGCGGCCGGCGTCGACGTGCAGCGCTTCCACCTGGTGTGGGGCGGTGCCGCGTTCCGCATCACCTGGACCGAGGTCGACGGCGGCCAGCTGCTGCACCGGCAGCGCGGCCTGTCGGTGCCGCAGCCGGCCAGCGGCGCGCGCTACGACGCGCCCTTCCAGCAGCCGAGCGCGGCGCTGCTGAAGGCCACGCTGATCAACGGCGCCACCAACCTGCGCAACACCGCGCTGCCCAACATCGGCAACAACGTCCACGACGGCTACGGCTGGGGGCGCGTCAACCTGCGCCAGTCGCTGTCGCCGGCGCAGCCGGTGAGCTTCCACGTGCGCGACGACGGCTGCGTGGCCGCCGGCCGGCGCGTGCGCTACGCGCTGCGCATCCGCCGCGGCACGCAGTTGCTGCGCATCACGATGGCCTGGACCGACCCGCCGGGCGTCGACCTCGTCAACCACCTGCACCTGCGGGTGACGACGCCGCCGTTCCCTGCCTGCGGCGCGCGGGTCTTCCACGGCAACCGCTTCGGCAGCGCTGCCGGCACGCAGCACCTGAGCCGTGCCGTCACCGCACCCGAGCCGCCGTTCGAGGACACCCACACGGTGCAGCAGGTGGTGCTGGCGGCGCCGCCGGCGCTGCCCGAGGGCGACTACCTCGTCGAGGTGATCTGCAGCCAGCTGCCGGGCGGCGCCTTCGACCGTTTCCCGGGCCAGCCCTTCGCGCTGGTCTGCGTGGGCAGCGGGCCCGAGCTGCGCACGGCCGCGAACGCGCCGGCGGCGCCGATCGGGGTGTATTGAGCTATGCTGCGCACATCTTCCAGCAGTCCAACTTCTGGTGCGCCTTTCGCAGCTCAGTACCTGCGCCCGACCAACCCGGCATGTTGGATTACTGCAGCTCCATCCGCTCTAACCGATCATGAATTTGCCCGCTCGCCCCTGAACATGAAAGCCCTGAGGCGGTGCAACATGTGAGTTGACACGTAGGCGCAAGAGGTTCAACTACGAATGAAGGCGTGACCCCCTTGCTATAGCTCGTAGCCCCGGCGCTTGAGCACCGAGCGCAGCGCGAACATCGAGCGGATGCGCGCCACGTGCGGGAAGGCCGCCAGGTGCTTGCGGTGGATGCGCTCGTAGTCCTCGGTGTTGGCCACCGCCACACGCAGCAGGTAGTCGGCGGTACCCGACATCAGGTGGCACTCCAGGATGTCGGGGCAGGCCTGCACCGCACGCTCGAAGGCGTCCAGCGCCGCGTCGCGCTGGCTGTTGAGCGTGATCTCGATGAACACCGTCGTCGGCTTGCCGATCGCGCGCGGGTTGAGCACCGCGCCATAGCCGTCGATCACGCCGGCCTCTTCCAGCCGCTGCAGCCGGCGCAGGCAGCCCGAAGCCGAAAGGTGGACGCGCTCGGCCAGTTCGGCGTTGGTGATGCGTCCCTCGGCCTGCAGCAGAGTCAGGATCTGGCGGTCGGTGCGGTCAAGTTCCATGCGCCATTTTGGTCCAGTGCTGCAGAGTCTGCTTTGGTTGTGTCGAATGTGAGGTGAAAGTTGCTGAACCGAGGGTTCTGGAGGGGCGGACTGCGCACGAAGTTGAGTGCCGATCCCCGCAAGATTCGGGGCATTCGCAAGCCCTCTCAACCTTCCTGACGGAGTCCTTCCATGCGCATCGGCGTACCCACCGAAATCAAGAACCACGAGTACCGCGTCGGCCTCACGCCGGCCTCGGTGCGCGAACTCACCCACGCCGGCCACACGGTGGCGGTGCAGGCCGGCGCCGGCCTGGGCATCGGCTGCAGCGACGCCGACTACGTGGCCGCGGGTGCGCAGGTGCTGGCCGACGCGCCGGCGGTGTTCGACTGGGCCGAGATGATCGTCAAGGTCAAGGAGCCGCAGCCGCAGGAGTGCCGCCTGCTGCGCCGTGGCCAGCTGCTGTTCACCTACCTGCACCTGGCGCCGGACCCGGTGCAGGCCGAGGGGCTGCTGGCCAGCGGCTGCACCGCCATCGCCTACGAGACGATCACCGACGCGCGCGGCGGCCTGCCGCTGCTGGCGCCGATGAGCGAGGTGGCCGGCCGCATGGCGGTGCAGGTCGGCGCGGTGGCGCTGCAGAAGGCCAACGGCGGGCGCGGTGTGCTGCTGGGCGGCGTACCGGGCGTGGCGCCGGGCAAGGTCTGCGTGATCGGCGCCGGCGTGGTGGGCACCCACGCGGCGCGCATGGCGATGGGCCTGGGCGCCGAGGTGACGGTGCTGGACCGCTCGCTGCCGCGCCTGCGCCAGCTCGACGAGGTCTTCGGCGGCCGGCTGCGCACCGTCTGCGCCACGCTGGACGCCACCGAGGCGGCGGTGCTGCAGGCCGACCTGGTGGTCGGTGCGGTGCTGGTGCCCGGGGCTGCGGCGCCCAAGCTGATCCGCCGCGAGCAGCTCTCGCGCATGAAGCCGGGGGCGGTGATCGTCGACGTGGCGATCGACCAGGGCGGCTGCTTCGAGACCTCGCGCGCCACCACCCACGCCGAGCCGACTTACGTGGTCGACGACATCGTCCACTACTGCGTGGCCAACATGCCGGGTGCGGTGCCGCGCACCTCGACCTTCGCGCTCAACAACGCGACGCTGCCCTTCGTGCTGGCGCTGGCCGGCCAGGGCTGGCGCGAGGCCTGCCGAGCCGACGTGCACCTGCGCGAAGGCCTGACGGTGCACGACGGCGCGATCGTCCACCCGGTCGTGGCCGAGGGCCTGGGGCGGCCCTGCGCGGACCTGGCCGCGCTGCTGGCCTGATGGTCGGGCTGCCGGTGTCGCTGGCCCGGCCGGTCCGACCGCTGCAGTGGCCACGGGCTGCCGCAGCGGTATCGGCCGGAGGGTGTTGCGCCGAAGCGTCAGTCCCGAACGGGTAATTCCCGCCGGCTTGATGCCCGTCGAAGGGGGGCCATGCCCCACAACCGTGCGGTAAACACGCATCGGAGCCCGTGTAACGGGCCTCTACAATCCGCCCCGCTTTGCGCACCTGCGGTACCCGGGGGTGCGTGGCGGGTGGAACACCGAGGGTGTTCCACGGCGATGCCGCGATTGCGGCACGATCATTGCTAAAAACTCGCGCGGCGGCCACGAGCCTGCTCGTGCTGTAGATGGTGCGAGGCTCGACCGGACTCGCCCGAGGAGACCCAAGGATGGATGTTTTTGTACAGCAGGTCATCAATGGCCTGGTGCTGGGCAGCATGTATGCGCTGGTGGCACTGGGCTACACGATGGTCTACGGGATCATCAGCTTGATCAACTTCGCCCACGGCGAGGTGCTGATGGTGGGTGCGATGGTGGCCTGGACGGTTGCCACCGCGGTTCCTGCCGGGGCGATGCCCGGCTGGCTGCTGATGATCGTGGCCACCGCGATCGCCATGGTGGCCTGTGCGGCGCTGAACTTCGCGATCGAGAAGATCGCCTACCGGCCGCTGCGCAACGCGCCGCGCCTGGCCCCGCTGATCACCGCGATGGGCATGAGTCTGCTGCTGCAGACGCTGGCGATGATCATCTGGAAGCCCAACCCCAAGCCCTTCCCGCAGCTGCTGCCGCCCGAGGTGTTCTTCCTGTGGGCCGACGGCCCGGTGATCACGGTGACCCAGGTGGTGATCCTGATCGTGACCGGCATCTCGCTGAGCGGCCTGCTCTGGCTGGTCAACCGCACGAAGCTGGGCCGCGCGATGCGCGCCACGGCCGAGAACCCGCGTGTGGCCGGGCTGATGGGCGTGCGCCCCGACCACGTGATTTCCGCCACCTTCATCATCGGCGCCGCGCTGGCGGCCATCGCCGGGGTGATGTGGGCCGCCAACTACGGCACCGTGCAGCACTCGATGGGCTTCCTCCCTGGCCTGAAGGCCTTCACCGCGGCGGTGTTCGGCGGCATCGGCAACCTCACCGGCGCGATGGTCGGTGGCGTGCTGCTGGGTCTGATCGAGGCGATCGGCGCGGGCTACCTGGGCGAGCTGACCGGCGGCGTGTTCGGCAGCCACTACGTCGAGATCTTCGCCTTCGTGGTGCTGATCCTCGTGCTGACCCTGCGCCCCTCGGGCCTGATGGGTGAGCGTGTGGCCGATCGCGCCTGAGTCGGGAGGACGCACCATCATGACTTCCAAGAAGAACCAGATCTTCGTTTTCCTGATCGCGGCGGTGGCCCTGCTGGTGCTGCCGCTGGCGGTGGCGCAGTTCGGCCAGGGCTGGGTGCGCATCATGGCGCTGGCCATGCTGTATGTGCTGCTGGCGCTGGGGCTGAACATCGTGGTCGGCTACGCCGGTCTGCTCGACCTGGGCTACGTCGCGTTCTATGCGGTCGGCGCGTACCTGTACGCACTGCTGGCCTCGCCGCACCTGCTGGAGAACTTCGACTCGATCAAGGCAGCCTTCCCGAACGGCCTGCACATGCCGATCTGGGTGGTGATCCCGCTGGCCGCGGCGATCGCGGCGCTGGCCGGCGTGCTGCTGGGGGCGCCGACGCTCAAGCTGCGCGGCGACTACCTGGCCATCGTGACGCTGGGTTTCGGCGAAATCATCCGGGTGTTCATGAACAACCTGGAGCAGCCGATCAACATCACCAACGGTCCGCGCGGCATCAGCCAGATCGACCCGATGACGATCGCCGGCGTGAACTTCGGCAAGCCGCTGGAGCTCTTCGGCCTGTCGATTCCGTCGGTGGCGCTGTACTACTACCTGTTCCTGATCCTGGTCGTGGGCAGCGTGGTGATCTGCCACCGCCTCGAGAATTCGCGCATCGGCCGCGCCTGGATGGCCATCCGCGAGGACGAGATCGCTGCCAAGGCGATGGGCCTGAACACCCGCAACCTCAAGCTGCTGGCCTTCGGCATGGGCGCCACCTTCGGCGGCGTCTCGGGCTCGATGTTCGCTTCCTTCCAGGGCTTCATCTCGCCCGAGTCCTTCACGCTGATGGAGTCGGTGATGATCGTCGCGATGGTGGTGCTCGGCGGCATCGGCCACATCCCGGGCGTGATCCTGGGGGCGCTGATGCTCGCGGCCCTGCCCGAGGTGCTGCGCTACGTCGCGGGTGACGTGCAGAACCTCACCGGCGGGCGCATCGACGCCGCCATCCTGCGCCAGCTGCTGATCGCGCTGGCGATGATCACCGTGATGCTGCTGCGTCCGCGCGGCCTGTGGCCTTCGCCCGAGCACGGCAAGGGCGCTGTCGCAGTGAAGTGACCGGAGAGTACGCAGCATGAGCCAATCCGACATCGTCCTGCAGGTGCAGGGCGTTTCCAAGCGCTTCGGCGGTCTGCAGGCCCTGCAGGACGTGGGCATCACGATCCGCAAGGGTCAGGTCTACGGCCTGATCGGCCCGAACGGCGCCGGCAAGACGACCTTCTTCAACGTCATCACCGGTCTGTACACGCCCGACGGCGGGACCTTCGAGCTCGGCGGCGCGCCCTATACGCCCACCGCGGTGCACGAGGTGGCGGCCGCGGGCATCGCGCGCACCTTCCAGAACATCCGCCTCTTCCCCGAGATGACGGCGCTGGAGAACGTGATGGTGGGGCGCCACGTGCGCAGCTCGTCCGGCCTGATCGGCGCGGTGTTCCGCACCGCCTCGTTCAAGGCCGAGGAGGCCGCCATCAAGGCGCGCGCCCAGGAGCTGCTCGACTACGTGGGCATCGGCAAGTACGCCGAGTACAAGGCCCGCACGCTGAGCTATGGCGACCAGCGCCGCCTGGAGATCGCCCGCGCGCTGGCCACCGACCCGAAGCTGATCGCACTGGACGAGCCCGCCGCCGGCATGAACGCGACCGAGAAGGTGGTGCTGCGCGAGCTGATCGACCGCATCCGCAACGACGGGCGCACCATCCTGATCATCGAGCACGACGTCAAGCTGGTGATGGGCCTGTGCGACCGCGTCACGGTGCTCGACTACGGCAAGCAGATCGCCGAGGGCACCTCGGCCGAAGTCCAACGCA
>DAOLLE010000119.1:0-8026 GCA_035331205.1 Burkholderiaceae bacterium | reverse complement strand
GAGCGGTTGGACCGTTTTCGTTGACACCAACGTCCTGCTCTATGCCGTGGATCCGCGGGATCCCGCCAAGATGCAGGGCGCGCAGGCCTGGCTCGAACGGTGCTGGTTGCGTGATTGCGGCCGCATCAGCACCCAGGTGCTCCATGAGATGTATGCCAATTTGCGCCGAGCCGCTCCCTCACTGTCGGTGGAAGAGGCGCGCCGTCGTGTTCGCGAGTACCGGGCCTGGACGCCGTGGATCGTTGATGACGACACGGTGGATCTCGCTTGGCAGTTGCAGGACCGCTTTGCCCTGAGCTACTGGGACGCCTTGATGGTTGCTGCGGCTCAGCAGCAGGGCTGCCGCCTCCTGCTGACCGAGGATCTGCAGCACGACCAGCGCATTGACAATCTGCACATCGTCAATCCCTTTCGAGTCGGGCCTGAAGTCCTCGACACTGCGACATGAATGCCCCTGGTCCTGTGCTGAACGCCGCCACGCGCGCCACGCTGCGCGCCGACATCCAGGGCATGCACGCCTACGCGGTGCAGCCCAGCGCCGGGCTGATCAAGCTCGACGCGATGGAGAACCCCTTCGCCCTGCCGCCCGAGTTGCAGGCCGAGCTGGGCCAGCGCCTCGGCGCGGTGGCGATCCACCGCTACCCCGGCGCGCGCATCGACGAGCTGAAGGTCGCGCTGGCGCAGCACATTCACCTGCCGGCGGGCTGTGCGCTGATGCTGGGCAACGGCTCGGACGAGCTGATTGCGCTGCTGGCGCTGGCCTGTGACCTGCCGGGCGCAAAGATCCTGGCGCCGCTGCCTGGCTTCGTCATGTACGAAATGTCGGCGAAGCTGCAGGGCCTGGGCTTCGTCGGCGTGCCGCTGACGGCGGACTTCAAGCTCGACGGCGCCGCGATGCTGGCCGCCGTCCGCGAGCACCGCCCGGCGATCACCTACCTTGCCTACCCGAACAATCCGACCGCCAACCTCTTCGACGACGCGGTGATCGACGAGATCGTCGACGCGGTGGGCGAGCAGGGCGGGCTGGTCGTGTTCGACGAGGCCTACCAGCCCTTCGCCTCCCGCAGCCGGCTGGCTCAGGCAGGGCAACGCGACCACGTGCTGGTGATGCGCACGCTCAGCAAGTTCGGCCTGGCCGGCATCCGCCTGGGTTACCTGGTCGGGCCGGCGGCGCTGATCGCCGAGCTGGACAAGGTGCGCCCGCCCTACAACGTCAGCGTGCTGAATGCCGAGGCGGCGCTCTTCGCGCTCGAGCATGCCGACGAGTACGCCCGCCAGGCCGCGCTGCTGCGCGCCGAGCGCGAGCGCCTGCTCGCCACGCTGGCGGCGCTGCCAGGCGTGCAGCGCGTCTGGCCCAGCGAGGCCAACATGATCCTGATCCGCGTCGCCGATGCCGCGAGCGCCTTCGCCGGCATGAAGCAGCGCGGCGTGCTCATCAAGAACGTCTCGGCGCTGCACCCGCTGCTGGCGAACTGCCTGCGGCTGACGGTGGGCACGCCCGAGGAAAATGACCGCATGATCGAGGCCCTGGCGGCCGCCACGGCCTGAACCCCAGCCATGACCGACACCTCTTCTTCCAGCGTTTCTTCCCGCAGCGCCGAGGTCCGGCGCGACACCAACGAAACCAGGATCCGCGTGCGCGTGGACCTGGACGGCAGCGGCCGCGCCACGCTGGCCAGCGGCATCGGCTTCCTCGACCACATGCTCGACCAGGTGGCCCGCCACGGCATGATGGACCTGGAGGTCGAGTGCCAGGGTGATCTGCACATCGACGGCCACCACACGGTCGAGGACATCGGCATCACCCTCGGCCAGGCCATCGCCCGCGCCGTCGGCGACAAGAAGGGCATCACCCGCTACGGCCACAGCTACGTGCCGCTGGACGAGGCGCTGTCGCGCGTGGTGGTGGACTTCTCCGGCCGGCCCGGCCTGGCGATGGACGTGCACTTCACCGCCGGCATGATCGGCGCGCTCGACACTCAGCTGGTGTTCGAGTTCTTCCAGGGCTTCGTCAACCACGCGCTGGTCAGCCTGCACATCGACAACCTCAAGGGTGTCAATGCGCACCACCAGTGCGAAACCATCTTCAAGGCTTTCGGCCGTGCGCTGCGCATGGCGCTCACGCCCGACCCGCGCAGCGCGGGCGTGATTCCCTCGACCAAAGGAACGCTCTGACATGTCTCGCACAGTCGCGGTTGTTGACTACGGCATGGGCAACCTGCGCTCGGTCTCGCAGGCGGTGCTGCACGTTGCCCAGGGCAGCGGCCTGGAGGTGGTGATCACCCACCGCCCCGAGGAGGTGCGCGCCGCCGAGCGCGTGGTGCTGCCCGGCCAGGGCGCGATGCGCGACTGCATGGCCGAGCTGGCCGCCTCCGGCATGAAGGACGCGGTGCTCGAGGCCGCCGCCACCAAGCCACTGATGGGCGTGTGCGTGGGCATGCAGATGCTGCTGGACCACAGCGAGGAGCAGGACACGCCCGGCCTGGGGCTGATCCCCGGTCAGGTGCGGCGCTTCCGCCTCGAGGGCCAGTTGCAAAGCGACGGCAGCCGCTACAAGGTGCCGCAGATGGGCTGGAACCGCGTGCGGCAGGTGCCCCATGCGTGGCATGGCGGTGGCGTGCACCCGATCTGGGCCGGCGTGCCCGATGGCGCCTGGTTCTATTTCGTCCACAGCTACTACGCCACACCCGCCTTGGCCGACCACGCGGCGGGGGAAACCGAGTACGGCCCGAGCTTTACCTCTGCGGTGGCGCGGGATAATATTTTTGCCACGCAATTCCACCCCGAAAAGAGCGCCGAACACGGTCTGGCCCTGTATCGCAACTTCCTCGCCTGGAAGCCCTGACTGGCGTCAGCCGCCTCATCGCCTTGCGCGATTGCCCGCCTCTTCCCCTTCCTCCCTCCTGATCCCTGTACAGCCATGTTGCTGATCCCGGCCATCGACCTCAAAGACGGCAAGTGCGTGCGCCTCAAGCAAGGCGACATGAACGACTCCACCACCTTCGGCGAGGACCCGGCGGCGATGGCCCGCCGATGGTTGGACGCCGGGGCGCGGCGTCTGCATCTGGTCGACCTGAATGGCGCCTTTGCCGGCAAGCCGGTCAACGAGGGCGCCATCAAGGCCATCATTGCCGAGGTCGGCAGCGAGATCCCGGTGCAGCTGGGCGGCGGCATCCGCGACCTCGACACCATCGAGCGCTACCTCGACGACGGCCTGAGCTACGTCATCATCGGCACCGCCGCGGTCAAGAACCCCGGTTTCCTGCGCGATGCCTGCACGGCCTTCGGCGGCCACATCATGGTCGGCCTGGACGCCAAGGACGGCAAGGTGGCCACCGACGGCTGGAGCAAGCTCACCGGCCACGAGGTGGTCGACCTGGGCAAGAAGTTCGAAGACTACGGCGTCGAAGGCATCATTTACACCGACATCGGCCGCGACGGCATGCTCTCGGGCATCAACATCGACGCCACCGTCAAGCTGGCCCAGGCGCTGAGCATCCCCGTGATCGCCTCCGGCGGCCTGAGCAACCTCGCCGACATCGAGGCGCTGTGCGCCGTCGAGAGCGAGGGCGTGCAGGGCGTCATCTGCGGGCGCGCCATCTACACCGGCGACCTCGACTTCGCCGCCGGCCAGCGCCGCGCGGACGAGTTGAACGGCGCCTGAGGACGCACCGAGCAGGGCATTCCCGGTCGTGGGCAGCACCGACATCCGCTGGCAGCAGCGCCTTGCCAACTACCAGAGGGCACTGGCTCAATTGCAGGCGGCGGTGGCGCTCCAGGCCGAGCGTCCCCTCAGCGAACTGGAACGGCAAGGCCTGATCCAGGCTTTCGAGTTCACCCACGAGCTGGCCTGGAACGTGATGAAGGACTACTTCATCTACCAGGGCCGCAGCGACCTCACTGGGTCGCGCGACGCCACCCGGGCGGCTTTTTCGGTGCAGTTGATCGAGGATGGTGAAGGCTGGATGGAGATGATCACCAGCCGAAACCAGTCCAGCCACACCTACAACCGGGCCACTGCCGAGGCGCTGGCCGAGTGCATCGTGCAGCGCTATGCGGCCCTGTTCACAGCCTTCGCTGAGCGGATGAGCGCGCTGCAGCAGCGCGACTCGGCCGACGGGAACGTCCATGGTTGAGCCGGTGCTCGATGCCGCGGGTGTGGCGGCGGTCTGCGGACGTTTTGGGCTCTCCAGCGCGACCTTGGCTTCGCTGCGCGCAGTGTTCGAGGCGCACCCTGCGGTGCACCGCGTCGTCGTCTACGGCTCGCGCGCCAAGGGCTGTGCCCGGCCCGGCTCCGACATCGATCTGGCCATTGATGCACCGGGTCTGCCTTTTACCGAGTTCCTGCGCATCGAGCAGGAACTGGACGACCTGAATCTGCCCTACGAACTGGACCTCGCGCTGCTGGAACAGATCGAATCGGCTGATCTGCGTGACCACATCGACCGCGTCGGCCAGCTGCTGTGGCCGGCCGCCTGACTTCCGACCCCTGGAATCCCCACGCCATGCTCGCCAAACGCATCATCCCCTGCCTCGACGTGACCGGCGGCCGGGTCGTCAAGGGCGTCAACTTCGTCGAGCTGCGCGATGCCGGTGACCCGGTCGAGATCGCGGCGCGCTACAACGACCAGGGCGCCGACGAACTGACCTTCCTGGACATCACCGCGACCAGCGACGGTCGGGACCTGATCCTGCACATCATCGAGGACGTGGCCTCCCAGGTCTTCATTCCGCTAACCGTGGGCGGCGGCGTGCGCACGGTGGCCGATGTGCGGCGCCTGCTCAACGCCGGGGCGGACAAGGTGAGCTTCAACTCCGCCGCAGTGGCCAACCCGCAGGTGATCCGCGATGCCTCGGACAAGTACGGCTCGCAGTGCATCGTCGTGGCCATCGACGCCAAGCGCCGCGTCGGCGAGGACCTGGCCACCAAGGGTCCGGGCTGGGACGTGTACACCCACGGCGGGCGCAAGAACATGCACATCGACGCGGTGGCCTGGGCCACGCAGATGGCGCAGATGGGCGCCGGCGAGATCCTGCTCACCAGCATGGACCGCGACGGCACCAAGATCGGTTTCGACCTCGAGCTCACCCGCGCGGTGGCCGACGCGGTGCCGGTGCCGGTGATCGCGTCGGGCGGCGTGGGCAACCTCGACCACCTGGCCGACGGCGTGCAGCAGGGCGGCGCCGACGCGGTGTTGGCCGCCAGCATCTTCCACTACGGCGACCACACCGTCGCCGAGGCCAAGCAGGTGATGGCCGCCCGCGGGATCACAGTCCGGGTCTGACGCTGCGTTTTCAGTCAGCCCACGCGTGGATCCGGCTTTGCCGGTCCGCTGCGTGCGCCCCCTCGGGGGGCAGCGACCGCCAGGGAGCGTGGGGGCTCAATTGACCAGCCCGTTGCGGATCGCGTAGACCGTCAGCTCGGAGTTGTTGGCCATGCCGAGCTTCTCGAGCACGCGGGCGCGGTACACGCTCACCGTCTTGGGGCTCAGGTTGAGCTCCTCGGCGATGTCGGCCAGGCGCTTGCCCGAGGCGATCATCGTCAGGGTCTGCAGCTCGCGGTCGGAGAGCTTGTCGTGCGCGGCCTCGGCGGTGGGCGCGGTGAGGTTCTCGACCAGCATCTGCGCCATTTCGGCGGTGATGTACTTGCGCCCCTGGGCGACCATGCGCACCGCGGCGACGATCTGCGCCGGGTCGCCCCCCTTGTTGACGTAGCCGAAGGCGCCGGCACGCAGGGCGCGCAGGGCGTACTGGTCCTCGGGGTACATCGAGACGACCAGCACACGGATGGGCGAGCCTTCTTCCTTGAGGGTGTGCAGAACGTCCAGCCCGCTGCGCCCGGGCAGGTTGATGTCGAGCACCAGCACGTCGCAGCTTTGGCGGCGCATCAGCGCGCGCAGCTCGCCGTACTCGCCGGCCTCGCCGACGACTTCGAGGTCGGGCTGCTCGGCCAGGATGTCGCGGATGCCGCGCCGGATCAGGGCGTGGTCGTCGCAGAGGATCACACGGGTGGTCATAGTTCTCCCCAGGTGGACGGGTCGTGCGGGCTGGTGACCGGGCTGCCGTCTTCGTGGCCGAGCGCGCCGGCGCGGGTGGAGGGGCCGGACATCGGCACCGACAGGATCAGCGTGGTGCCGTTGGGTGAGCTGGTCAGGTCGATCCAGCCGCCGACGGTGTCGGCGCGCTCGTGCAGGCCGCGGATGCCGAAGGAGCGCGCCTTGGCCAGGTCGGCGCGGCCCAGGCCGCGGCCGTTGTCGCTGATTTCGAGTGAGAGCACGCCCGCCGCGGCGGTGAGGTCCACCTCGACCCGGGTCGCATTGGCGTGCTTGGAGATGTTGGTCAGCGCCTCCTGCGCGGTGCGGTAGGCCACCAGCGGCACGCCCGCCGGCAGGCGCAGGTGCTCGTGGCTGGAACGGAACACGCAGGTGATGCCGCTGCGCCGTTCGAAGCGGGTGGTCATCCACTGCAGCGCCGCCACCAGGCCCTGCTCGAGGATGGCCGGGCGCAGGTTGTGCATGATGCGCTGGCTGGCCTCGATGGCGTGGCGGATGGTTTCGAGCCCCTGCAGGGCGCGCTCGCGTGCGGCACTGGACTCGGCATGGCGGGCCAGCCAGGCGAGGTCGAACTTCACCGCGGTGAGCGAGCCGCCGACGTCGTCGTGGATTTCGCGCGCGATCGCGGCACGTTCCATTTCGATGCTGGTCTGCAGGTGCTGGGCCAGTTCGGACAGGCGCTTGCGCGAGACGGCCAGCTCCTGGTCGGCGCGCTGGCGGGCGCGCTGGCTTTCGCAGGCGTCCACCGCGTGCAGCAGCGCGGGCACCAGGCGCGCGAGGTTGCTCTTGAGCAGGTAGTCGGAGGCGCCGTTGCGCATCGCCTCGACGGCGGTGTCCTCGCCGATTTCGCCGGACACCAGGATGAAGGGCAGCAGCGGGTCGCGCTGGCGCAGCAGCTCCAGCGCGATCAGGCCATTGAAGCCGGGCAGGTTGAAGTCGGAGATGACCGCATCCCACTCGTTGCCGAGCTGCTGCAGGTACTCGCGCTCCTTGTCCACGCGCAGCATCGTCGGCTCGACCCCACCGCGGCGCAAATGGGCGAGCACGAGCTGGTGGTCCAGCTCCGAATCTTCCAGATGCAGGATGCGCAGGCGGCGCGGCGTCGGGTTGGCGGGCATCGGCGCGTCGGTCTCCGGTGGCCTTGCAGGGCCACGCGCGGATCCGGGGCTGGGGGGCCGGTCCCGCGGGCTCCGGCCCACCTGGGCCGGAATAGGGCGGCGAATCCCCGGATCTTCCACCCACCAAGCCCGGGCCGCTTTGCGAAAAATTCTAACAACCGCCCGACCTTTCCGGCCCGGCCGCAAGAGGCGGCGGTTCAGTCTTACACGAATGCGGCGCGACCCGCCCTTGCGCACGCATCCGGACCGCCGATGGACGATGGAGCCAGCATGCCGATCACCGATGAGGCGCAGGAAGGACCGACAGGGCTGTTGCCATTGCTCGTGGCAGCGGACCTGCAGGACCACCTGCTCACAGCCACCAACGACCTGGAGCGCCTGCAGCGCCTGTTGGCCGACGCGAGCGAGGCCTTGATGGGGCATTTCTACACGGCCAACAGCAACATCACCCGCCTGCTGCACCAGGGGGCGGTGATGCCGCACCTCGACTCCAGCGCGCTGCACGACGCGATGCAGAGCCTGGCCGGCGCGGTGACCGCGCTGCAGTTCCAGGACATGGCCTCGCAGCTGATCGCCCACACGCACCGCCGCCTGCGCGCCTGCGCCGACCAGATCGCCAGCGAGGCGATGGGCCTGGACCCGGAGGGCGAGGCGGTGGTCGAAGAAGCGCCGCTGCGCCCCAATCCGGTCACCCAGGACGAGATGGACGCCGGCTCGATCGAGCTGTTCTAGGCTTTTCCACATTCGTCTCAAGCCCCACTGCCTGCCGCCGATAACCCCCCCGGCAACCCGAATCCCTCCCCGGAGAGCGCAATGCATTCAATTCTCGCTGTCGACGACTCGGCTTCCATGCGT
>DAOLLE010000118.1:0-8108 GCA_035331205.1 Burkholderiaceae bacterium | reverse complement strand
GGCATCTACGCCGCCGACCGGCCCGGCGGCCACCCGCGCGAGCGGCTGCTGCGCGGCACGCCGGCGCTGGTCGCCAGCGAGGACGTGTACACCAACCACATCCACGCCGACGATCTGGCGCGCGCCTGCGTGCGGGCGCTGCTGCACGGGGCGGCGCAGCGCAGTTACCACGTCTGCGACGACACCGACCTGACGATGGGCGACTACTTCGACCTGGTGGCCGCGCTGTCGGGCCTGCCAGCGCCGCGGCGCATCACGCGGGCACAGGCGCGCCTGGAGCTGTCGCCGATGCAGCTGAGCTTCATGGGAGAGTCGCGCCGGCTGATCAACCGCAGGCTCAAGACCGAACTGCGGCTGGCGCTGCGCCACCCAACGGTGCGTGAAGGCTTGACGTCCGCCTGAGCCGGCGCCAGCTCGGGAATCAGCGCCGGCGGGCGCGCGGCGGGAACGGGGGCTGGCCGCGCCAGTAGCGGATCATCAGCCAGCCGCCCAGCATGCCACCCAGGTGGGCGAAGTGGGCAATGCCGCTGCGCCCGGACAGGCCCGAGACCAGCTCGATCACGCCGAACACGACCACGAAGACCTTGGCCTTCATCGGGATCGGCGGGAACAGCGGCATGATCGTGCGGTCCGGGAACATCATCCCGAAGGCCAGCAGCAGGCCGTACAGTGCGCCCGATGCACCCAGCGTGGGCCCGCCCGCCGGCACGATGAGCACGAAGACCTGCTGCACCACCGCGCCGGCCAGTGCGCTGGCGATCAGGTAATGGGTGTAGCGCTTGCGGCCCCAGATCATCTCGATCTCGGCGCCGAACATCCACAGGCCGAGCATGTTGAAGAACAGGTGCAGCATGTCCCCATGCAGGAAGGCATAGGTCAGCAGCTGCCAGGGCAGGAAGTGCCCCGAGCCGATCGGCCACAGCGCCAGCAGGCCTTCGACCCAGGGGCCGAACAGCAATTGGACGCAGAACATCGCGACGCACGCCAGCATCAGGGCCTTGGTGGTCGGGGGAAGCTGGGGCATGGGGCAGGCTCGGCGACGAGGGCCGGCGGCAATGGCCGGCCTGGAAGACGAGGGAACTGCCCGGCACCGACCGTGGTCGGCACGCATCGGCAGCGTGGAGGACGGCGCGCCGCAACCGCGGCGAAGCCTGGTGCCGGAGGCCGGACTCGAACCGGCACGCCGTATGAGGGCGGTGGATTTTGAATCCACTGCGTCTACCGATTTCGCCACTCCGGCAGGGATGGCGCTGTCTCTGGCAGCGGGCCGCGATTATGGCATGGCGGCGCGGCCGGATGCGTTGGCCTGCGCTCCTGTGCAGGCCTCGGCTTGCTGCGACAATGCCGCGCTGGAGGTGTCATGGCTGGCTACAAGACGGTGGAAGATGTGATCGGCGCAACGCCGCTGGTGCGCCTGCAGCGCATCCCGGGCGCCGACAGCGATCGGCGCGGCAATGTGCTGCTCGCCAAGCTCGAAGGCAACAACCCGGCCGGCTCGGTCAAGGACCGCCCGGCCATCAGCATGATCCGCCGGGCCGAGGAGCGCGGCGACATCCGCCCTGGCGACACGCTGATCGAGGCCACCTCGGGCAACACCGGCATCGCGCTGGCGATGGCTGCGGCGGTGCGCGGCTACCGCATGCTGCTGATCATGCCGGAGGACCTGTCGATCGAGCGGGCGCAGACGATGAAGGCCTTCGGCGCCGAGCTGATCCTGACGCCGCGCGCCGGCGGCATGGAGTACGCCCGCGACCTGGCCGAGCAGATGCAGCGCGAGGGCAAGGGCCGCGTGCTCGACCAGTTCGCCAACGCCGACAACCCGCGCATCCACTACGAGACCACCGGACCGGAGATCTGGCGCGACACCGAAGGCCGCGTCACCCATTTCGTCAGCGCGATGGGCACCACCGGCACGATCACGGGCGTGTCGCGCTACTTGAAGGAACAGCGCCCGGCGGTGCGCATCGTCGGTGCCCAGCCGGCTGAGGGCTCGCGCATCCCGGGCATCCGCAAGTGGCCCGAGGCCTACCTGCCGAAGATCTACGACCCCGCGCGGATCGACGAGTTGGTGCTGGTCAGCCAGGCCGACGCCGAGGACATGGCCCGCCGCCTGGCCCGCGAGGAAGGCCTGTTTGCCGGCATTTCCGCGGCCGGCGCCTGCTGGGTGGCGCTGCAGGTGGCCCGCCAGGTCGAGAACGCGACGATCGTCTTCGTCGTCTGCGATCGCGGTGACCGCTACCTGTCCACCGGTGTCTTTCCGGCCTGATGACTGGCGGCGCGACAAGCCCACGGCCGGACGCGGCGAGCGTGGGCACGAATGACGCCCACCGGCCGGTGACAACCAGCCCGGCGGTCGAGCCCCGCCCGGCCGGCTGGCCCGACGGCTGGACCTGGTGCCCGCGCTGTGCCACCGCCCTGGACTGGTTGAGTGCGCCCGAGGACTCGGGCCCACGCCACCGGCTTCGCTGCCCCGCCTGCGACTTCACGCACTGGAACAACCCGACGCCAGTGCTCGCCGCGATCGTCGAATGCACCGACCAGGACGGTCAGGTGCTGCTCGCACGCAACGCGGCCTGGCCGAACCGCTTCTTCGGCCTGATCACCGGCTTCATGGAAGCCGGCGAAACGCCCGAGGAGGGCATCCGCCGCGAGGTGCTGGAGGAGACGGCGCTGACGGTGACGCACCTGTCGCTGGTCGGCGTGTACGACTTCCAGCCGATGAATCAGGTCATCATCGCCTACCACGCGCAGGCCCAGGGCGAGATCCGGCTCTCGCCCGAGCTGCTGGAGTACAAGCTCTTCGCCCCTGCCGCGCTGCGCTGCTGGCCCCGCGGGACCGGCCAGGCCCTGGCGGCCTGGCTGCGCGGCCGCGGCATCGAGCCGCAGTGGCTTGGCCCCTGAGGCAGCGTCGGGCGCGGCAATCAGCTCGGTGACAGGCTGTGCAGCAAGTCGCCAGCCAGAATCTGCTGTGCAGCGCTGCCCTCTCGGCGCACCGCCTGCAGCATGGCCTTGGCCACTTCGACACGACCCAGCTCCAGGCTGGTGCGGGCAATCTCGAGCTTGATGGTCGCCTCGCGGTACGGGTCGTCGGGGGACAACGCCGGCGACGGGCGAGCCTCGGCGCCCCGCACCATCTGCGCAGCGGCCTGCAGCGTCTCGACGGTGCGGGCGGTTTCGACGCCGGCCTGCGACACGTCGATCAGCTTCGGCCGGCTCTGCCGGCGCACGCCGTTCTCGTCGAAGAAACTGCTGGGCGCGGCGGTGTCGGCGGCAGCAGCCCCCGGGCGGCGGCGCATCCAGGCCATGCCGGCCGCGCCGAGCAGCGCCACGACCGCCAGCGCAGGCCACCAGGGCAGGTTCGAGCCCGTACCGGCGTCCCCACCCGCCACGGGGGCCTGTGCCGCGGCGCTGGCCGCAGCGCCTGCCGCGGGCACGGCGGTGGATGCAGCCGGTTCGGGCGGCAACGCAGGGGTCACCACCGCCGGCACCTCGGTCGGTGCCTGGATCACCGAGCCGATGGGCGGCTGCGCAGTCACCGCCGACGCTGCGGGAGCCGCAGCCTCGGCCGGAGGTGTCGGGGTCGCCGCAGCCTGAGGCGGCACGGCCGGCGCGGCTGGAACGGCCGGCTTGGCGGCGATCTTTTCCTTTGCGGTCAGCGGCTGAGAGGCGGCCGGGCGGGCAGCCGATGCAGGCGCAGCCGCAGGCACCGGAGCCGCCGGGTGCGCGGCGGAGGCCCCCTTGGCCACCGGCTTGGCCGCGGCGGGAGGAGCGTCCGTCGTTGCGGCGAGCGGCGCCACAGCCGTGCCCTGCTCCAGCGCCTGGAGGTGGGCAGCGACCACCGCCTCAGCGGCGCCGGCATTCTCGGCCGCGATTTCGCGCGCGGTGGGCACCACCAGCGCTACGTCGCGCCGCAGCCGATGCATGTTGCCCTGCAGGAAGGCATTCGGGTTGCGACGCAGCATCGCCACCATCACCTGCTGGCGGGTGATGCCGGGGTCGTGCTGCACACGCGCGGCCAGGGTCCAGAGGTTGTCGCGCAGCACTGTGGCCGGCAGCAACGTGTCGCCCGCGGCGATCGGGGCGGAGGCGGCCGGATCCACCGTGCCGGCCGCCAGCGCCGGCGGTGCAAGGCCCATCAGCGCGGACGCAGCGAGGACGGAGGTGGAGAGCAGGCGCAGGGACGACATGGCGAGGCGGTGTCAGTTTCGGCAGGCACAGGCGTGCTGAGTACCCGCCCGGCCGCGCGTTCGGCGCGGCAGGGACGGGGTGGCATGCGCGGGACTCAGCGCATCAGGGTGTCCATCAGGTCGATCATGAACTCGGTGTCTTCCTGGTCCTGCGACTCCCAAGCCTTCAGGCCGAGGGCTTCGAGGACCCGGGCACCGCTGTCGGCTGCGCCGCTGTGCATCTGCAGCAGCAGTTCGGTGAGCCTGGGCAGGTGTTCGCGCATGCGCGGACCGGCCATCAGCACATGGCGCACCACGCTGATCTGGCTGGTCACGAGGGGGCGCAGCTGGCGCCGGATCGGGCCACTGAGGTCGTCGAAGGCTTCCTTCAGGAAGAATCCGCAGTCGGCCTTGCCCTGCAGCAGCTGCTTGGCGACGAGCACATAGCTGTTGGCCTGCTGCAGCACGACGCTTTCGCGCTTCAGGTCGGCCGGCTCGAGCATGATCATGCCGATGAGGTTGACGTCAGGGTCGCGGGTGACGGCCACACGGGTGCCGGGGCGCAGATCCTCGACATGCTGCACCGCCGACTCGGCGGGCACCGCGATGACCGCCTCATCGGGGCGTTCGCAGGGCGCAGCCACGGCCGCAAAGCCCTTCTCGCGCACCAGCATCGAGGCATCGTAGGGGTTGGCGTAGATCAGGTCGACCTGATCGGCCGCGATCGCCTTGCGCTGGGTGTCGAAATCGTCGTACAGCTCGAGGTGGATGCGCACACCCAGTTGCCGCTGCAGCCAGGTGTTGAAGACGTACCAGCCAGCGATGTGGTCCGGCGAGAAGTCGGGACTGACGGTGAGCTGCAGCGTCATGGCGTGAGCTCCGCGGCGCGCATGCTCGCGTAGAGGTCGACGCACTCGCGCACCCGCGTGGGCGACGGCTTGCGACGCACCGAAGTGTATCCGACCACCTGGCCGTCCCGGACGTTGGGGATCGCGGTGGCGAACACCCAGTAGTAGCTGCCGTCCTTGCGCAGGTTCTTCACATAACCCTGCCAGGGCTCGCCCCGCCCAAGTGTGTCCCACAGATCCTTGAATGCGGCCGCAGGCATGTCCGGGTGGCGCAGGATGTGATGCGGCTGACCGATCAGCTCCTCGCGGGTGTAGCCCGACATGTCCACGAAGGCCTGATTGGCGTGAGTGATCACGCCGGTCGGGTCGGTGCGCGACACGATCAGCTTGCCTTCGGGATAGGGCACCTCGACGTCGCGCACCAGCACGCGACGTACACAGCCGTCGTGGTGGCGCAACGTGTATTCGCGCGGCGCGGACTGTGCCGGCGCGCCCCCGTCCATGTGTGTCATGGTGATGGTTGTAGTGGGAGCAGGGAGGGCAGTCGTCGCAGGCCTCAGATGACCTTGCTGATTGCGTCGGCAGCGCGCTTGACGTCCAGGAAGATCAGGCCGAGGCGGGCGTTGGGCTTGCACAGCGCGGTCAGCACGGCGTCCGGACCGGCGTGCGTCATCAGCACGTAGCCCTTGTGACCCTTGACCAGCACCTGCTCGAGCTCGCCACGGGCCAGTTCGCGGGCGGTGCGGTCGCCCAGGGAGAGCATGGCGGCACTCATCGCACCGACGCGGTCTTCGTCCATGCTGGCCGGCAGCATCGACGCCATCATCAGGCCATCGGTCGAGAGCACGGCCGACGCTTCGATGTCGGCGGTCGAGCCGTTGAGTTCGCTCAGGATGGAGTTCAGCAGATCAGCGCGCATGTGAGGAATCCTTCGTACAGGAAGTCAGCAGGGGTGAAGACAGGAGTGTCGGGGGGTCAATCGCGGCCGCCGTAGCGAACGCCCAGTGTCCACAGCAGGGTGGTGAAAGCTTCTTGGTTGAACCGCGGCAGGCCCCCCACCACCAGGATGAAGTACTCGCTGCCGAAGTACAGCGGCCAGAAGGCGATCTCGCTGTACCCGCTGGCGTTGACCATGCCCCAGCCGTCGCTGCGCAGACGCATGTTGCCGTGCAGCAGCTTCGAGTGGCGCTCGTGTACGTTCGCCAAGTCAGCTCCAAGTGCCGCCAACTCCTCCGAAGTTTCGTGGGCAAAGCCGGCTGTGCCAAGGTACAGGCCACGCTTTTCCGCGAGGATCGCACGACCTTCATCGGAAAGTTGCGCCAGCAGCGGCGGCAGCAGCGACTCGATGCGATCGGGCGGCACGGACACCGGAACCGGCAGCCCCTGCACGAAGCCGGAGGACTGCAGGCGGTAGATGAATTCGAGCGCGTCCTGCTCGTTCTGGCCGGTCCAGTCGCGCAGCAAGTCGATGGTCAGGCGCGGTGTCTCGGCCTCGCGCAGCAGGCGCTGCAAAAAGCTGCGCGCTGGCTCCGGGGTCGGCCGGCTGGCTGCGTAGTAGGCCCCCGCCGGCGTGGGGTGCAGGTAGAACTCACCGGTGAGCGTGTATCGGTCCATGGAGCTTGCACAGGTTCGACCGCCGTGCGCGGGAACGGGGTCAGAGGGTCGGATCGATCGACAAGAGCAGGGCCTGGATCAGCGCCGAAACGTCGTCGCGGCGCCGGGCGTCCACTTCGAACACCGGCGCCACCAAGTCCATTTCCCGCATCTGGCGGACGTATTCGTCGATGGTCGGCGTCGCGCGGCTGTCCATCTGCGTCACACCCACCACCAGGCGGGTGCTCTCGATGAATTCCCTGAATGCGGTGACGTAGAAGCGCATGTCCTCGAACGGTGCCGGCCGGGTGTTGTCGAGCAACAGCACCAGACCGATCCCGCCCTTGGTCAGGATCTCCCACATGAAATCGAAGCGCTCCTGTCCGGGCGTGCCATACAGATGCACCTTCTCCTTCGGGCCGATGCGGATCATGCCGTAGTCCATTGCCACCGTCGTCGCGGGCTTGCGACGCGTGGTCATGTCGGAGGCATTCTCGTCGGTGCGGATCGGCTCGATGTCGCTGATCGACGCGATCGCGGTCGTCTTGCCGGCGCCGACCGGGCCTGTGAAGATGATCTTGTGGTCTGTATGAGCCATGGAGGTGTGTCCCGGGAGGGCGTTCTTCGTGCGGGCGCCCGCGTTGAGTCCTGATCAGCGATTGAGCCAACCCAGCAGGCGCGTCAGCAGACCACGGTTGCGTCCGGCCTTGCGCTGCGCCCGGCGGATGTGGCTACCGTCGTCGGTCACCAGGTCGAGGGCCAGCGCCCCGTTGTAGAAGGCGATGACATGGCGCTGAGGGATGCCCAGCGTCTGGGCGGTTTCGGTGATCGAGGCCCCCCGAGCCGACCACAGCGCGGCCACCCGGGCGGCGTTCGGAATCGGAGCGACGCGGGTCAGGTTCGGCCAGTACTTCAGGTACAGCGGTCGGCTCAGGTCGAGGTCGATCGGCAACCGGCCCGCGGCGGTCAGCAGACCGGCACGCCAGAGGGAGTCGTCGAGGCGACGCACGCCCTGCTCATGGGGGGCCCGCTCCTGCACCTGGGCCTGCTCCTGGCGGTTGAGCGTGCGCGTCTTCGGCCGCCGTCCCAGGGGCCGCTTGAACAGCTCCTCCAGGCGGTTGGCGTCGAAATCGCACAGCACGAGGTTGCGGGTGGTGTCGACCACGATGCGCCCGGCCGAGCATTCCAGCTGCGTCGGCACCTGCCACTTGGCGCCGACCAGGTAGGCCTCGCGCAGCACGCTGACCAGGTTCACCTCGGGGTCGTATCGGCGCTCGGGGTCCTCGGCCAGCAGGTGGTCCGCGACGTCCTCGGCCGAACCGCAGAGCAGTGCATCGTTGGCCGCCGCGGCCGAATTGGCATTGCCCAGCAGGCGGTCGCGCGGACCCGCAGCGGCCTCGTCCAATGGGGCAGCAGGTGCAGGCATCGGTGCGGCGGGCACGGGCGCCGGCGCTTCAGCCGGCAGGGCCACCGCAGCAGCGGGCGGCGGCACCGTTGCCGG
>DAOLLE010000117.1:0-8174 GCA_035331205.1 Burkholderiaceae bacterium | reverse complement strand
CCGGTCTACCGCGACCACCTGCCGCCCTGCAACGCCCAGTGCCCGGCGGGCGAGGACATCCAGGGCTGGCTCTACCCGGCCGAGAGCGGCGACTACGAGGCCGCCTGGCGCCACCTCGTGCGCGACAACCCCTTCCCGGCCATCATGGGCCGCGTCTGCTACCACTCCTGCGAAGGCGCCTGCAACCGCGGCAAGCTCGACGCCGCGGTGGGCATCAACTCGGTGGAGCGCTTCCTGGGCGACGAGGCCCTCAGGCGCGGCTGGCGCTTCGAGCCGCCGGCCGCCGAATCCGGCCAGCACGTGCTGGTCGTCGGCGCCGGCCCCTCGGGCATGTCCGCTGCCTACCACCTGCGGCGACTGGGTCACGCGGTGACGGTGCTCGAAGCCGGACCGGCCGCGGGCGGCATGATGCGCTTCGGCATCCCCAAGTACCGCCTGCCGCGCGACGTGCTGGACGCCGAGATGCAGCGCATCGTCGATCTGGGCGTGACGCTGAGGCTCGACACCAAGGTCTTCGACCTGGCTCAGACGATGAAGAATGGCGGCTTCGATGCCGCCTTCCTGGCGGTGGGCGCGCACATCGCCAAGCGCACCTTCATCCCCGCCAAGGACGGTTCGCGCATCCTCGACGCCGTTTCGCTGCTGCGCAGCATGGAAGGTGAAGACCAGCCGATGCTCGGCCGCCGCGTGGTGGTCTACGGCGGCGGCAATACCGCCATCGACGTGGCCCGCACCGCCAAGCGCCTGGGCGCCACCGAGGCCATCATCGTCTACCGCCGCACGCGCGAGAAGATGCCGGCGCACGACTTCGAGGTCGAGGAGGCACTGGAGGAAGGCGTGATGGTCAAGTGGCTCTCGACCATCAAGCAGGCCGGCAACCAGCTCGGCGAGACCGCGCTGACGATCGAGAAGATGGCGCTCGATGAGCACGGTAATCCGCAGCCCACCGGCGAGTACGAGACGCTGGAGGCCGATTCGCTGGTGCTGGCGCTGGGCCAGGACGTGGACCTCTCGCTGCTCGACGGCGTGCCCGGCCTGGAGATGAAGGACGGCGTCGTGCAGGTCGACCCCGCGACGATGATGACCGGCCACCCCGGCCTCTTCGCCGGCGGCGACATGGTGCCGGCCTCGCGCAACGTCACCGTGGCGGTGGGCCACGGCAAGAAGGCCGCCCGGCATATTCATGCGTGGCTGAACGGAACGCCCCTGGAGGCGGCGCCCAAGCACTCGGGCGCCACCTTCGAGCGACTCAACCCCTGGTACTACAGCGACGCGCCCAAGACCCTGCGCCCGCAGCTCGACCTGGCGCGGCGCACCAGCAGCTTCGACGAGGTGCAGGGCGGCCTGACCGAGGACAACGCCCTGTTCGAGGCGCGTCGCTGCCTGTCCTGCGGCAACTGCTTCGAGTGCGACAACTGCTACGGCGTCTGCCCCGACAACGCAGTCATCAAGCTCGGCCCGGGGCGGCGCTTCGAGATCAACTACGACTACTGCAAGGGCTGCGGCATCTGCGCCGCGGAGTGCCCCTGCGGCGCGATCGACATGGTGGCCGAGGAGGTCTGAAGCCGCCGCGGGGCGCCCGGCCCCCGGCCGGCGCTCACTGCCGCCGGATGCCCTCTTCCAGCACGAAGAACTGCGGCGCGAGGGCGGCCATCGGCTCGCGCAGCTTGTCCACCTCGGCCGCGGGGGCGTGGACCTCCAGCCGGACGATCCGGGCGATCTTCAGCGCCTCGCCGAGCAGGGCGCCGACGTTCTCCAGGTGCGCCAGCAGGGCTTCGGCGCTGTCGTAGCCCTCGCGGCAGTGCGCGGTGTGGCCGTTGAAGGAAAAGGCGTAGTGCAGGCAGCCCGGCTCGTTGCGGGTGCGGGCCACGAACTGGGGACCCAGCGCCTTGAAGGCGTCGAGCTGACCCTCCTGGACTTCGAAGTAGGGCACGAGCGTGCAGCAGCGGTCGGTGGTGAACACGTCTGTCTCCTCAGTCGATGAAGCGGGCCCGAATGGGCCGCGATTCATTCTGCGCCGAGGGGTCGTTCTTTCGACTTGGGGTTAGATCGGAGGCCGGGGCGGTCTCGCAATCGCGGTCGCCGGGCCACTGAGGGGGCATGAGGCAGGCGGGTCGTTCAGCGCCCGCTCACAGCCCCGCCTCGGCGCGGATCCAGGCCGCGGCCTTTTCCGCGATCAGCAGCGTCGGGCTGTTGGTGTTGCCGCTGGTGATGGTGGGCATCACGCTGGCGTCGACCACGCGCAGGCCGGTGACGCCGCGCACGCGCAGGTGCGGGTCGACCACCGCCATCGGATCGGCGCCGGGGCCTTCGGTGCGGCCCATCTTGGCGGTGCCCACGGGGTGGAAGATGGTGGTGGCGATGTCGCCGGCCAGGCGGGCCAGCTCGGCGTCGCTCTGGTACTGCAGGCCGGGCTTGAATTCCTCCGGCGCGTAGGGCGCCAGCGCCGGCTGGGCGACGATGCGCCGCGTCAGCCGCAGCGATTGGGCGGCGATCAGGCGGTCCTCGTCGGTGCTGAGGTAGTTGGGCGCAATGGCCGGGGCGTCCTGGAAGCGCGGCGAGCGGATCCTCACCGAGCCGCGGCTGGTGGGGTTGAGGTTGCAGACGCTGGCGGTGAAGGCGTCGAAGCCGTGCAGCGGCTCGCCGAAGGCGTCCAGGCTGAGCGGCTGCACGTGGTACTCCAGGTCCGGCCAGGCCTTGTCGGGCGAGCTGCGCGTGAAGGCACCCAGCTGCGAGGGCGCCATGCTCATCGGCCCGCTGCGCTTGAGCGCGTACTCGAGCCCGATGCGCGCCTTGCCCCAGAGGCTGTTGGACAGGGTGTTGAGCGTGGTGGCGCCGCGCACCTTGAAGACGGCGCGGATCTGCAGATGGTCCTGCAGGTTGGCGCCCACGCCGGGCAGGTCGACCACCGGCGTGATGCCGATTGACTGCAGTTGCGCCGCCGGGCCCAGGCCGGAGAGCTGCAGCAGCTGCGTGGAGCCGATGCTGCCGGCGCTGAGGAGGACCTCGCGCGCCGCGCGGGCGGTCTCCATCCCCCGGCCGGTCCAGACCTGCACACCGACGCAGCGCTGGCGGCCATCCGCCCCGGGCTCGAACAGCAGCTTTGTGGCCTGGCCGACGGTCCACATCTCGAAGTTCGGCCGGCCGTAGCAGGTCGGGCGCAGGAAGGCCTTGGCCGCGTTCCAGCGCCAGCCGCGCTTCTGGTTGACCTCGAAGTAGCCCACGCCCTCGTTGCTGCCGCGGTTGAAGTCCGGCGTGGCGGGGATTCCGGCCTGCTCGGCGGCCTGGGCGAAGGCGTCCAGGATGTCCCAGCGCAGGCGCTGCCGCTCGACGCGCCACTCGCCGCCGGCGCCGTGGTACGCGCTCTCGCCGCCGTGGTGGTCCTCGTGGCGGCGGAACACCGGCAGCACCTGGTCCCAGCGCCAACTCGGCTCGCCGGTGAGCGTGGCCCACTGGTCGTAGTCGCGCGCCTGGCCGCGCATGTAGATCATGCCGTTGATGCTGCTGCAGCCGCCCAGCGTCTTGCCGCGCGGGTAGCGCAGCGTGCGGCCGTTCAGGCCGGCGTCGGGCTCGGTCTGGTAGAGCCAGTCGGTGCGCGGGTTGCCGATGCAGTAGAGGTAGCCCACCGGGATGTGGATCCAGTGGTAGTCGTCCTTGCCGCCGGCCTCGATGAGCAGCACGCGCTGGGTCGGGTCGGCCGACAGGCGGTTGGCCAGCAGGCAACCGGCGGTGCCAGCGCCGACGATGATGTAGTCGAAGGAGGTGTCAGCCATCGGCCGATGATCCCCCAGACCCGCAGAACTGCGAGAGAGGGATCCCACCCGTTGTCCCTCCCGTTCACGTTGCCACGGCGACGGCGCTCAGGACGCGCTCGCCACGCCGAAGCCCCCCGCCAGCCCCGCGCGCAGGTGCGCCACCAGCGCCTGCACCGAGCTGGGCACCAGCGCGCTGTACGGCCGGATTGCCCAGACGTGCTCGCCGAAGGCGCCCAGCGCCCGCCAGTCGGCCAGCACGCGCACGAGCTGCCCTGCGCGCACGGCGGCCTGGGCGCTGAAGTCGGGCAGCAGCGCGATGCCCAGGCCGGCCAGCGCCGCCTCGCGCAGCGCCTCGCTGTTGTTGGCCGACAGCGGCCCGCTCACCGCCACCGCCACCTCGGCGGCGTCGTGGCCGTCGGCGCGATCAACCGCCACGTCGGTCGCCGAAGCATCCGCCGGCGGTCGGAAACGCCACACCGCCGGCTCGCCCGGGCGTGGGTAATGCAGGCAGGGGTGCGCCGCCAGCTCGGAGGGCCGCGTCGGTGTGCCGGCGCGCGCCAGGTAGGCCGGCGTGGCCGCCAGCCAGGACTCGCTGCGGGTCAGTTCCCAGGCCACGTGGGTCTCGGGCGGGCGCTCGCAGTGGCGGATGGCGAGGTCGAAGCCCTCCTGCGCCATCGACGCCAGGTGGTCCGACAGCTGCAGCTCCACGCGCACCTGCGGGTGCGCCTGCAGGAAGGCCGGCAGCAGTGGCACGACGTGCTGGCGCCCCAGCGCCACCGGCGCGGTGACGCGGATCAGCCCGCGCGGCGCGTCGGCCAGGTTGCGCACCGACTCGAAGCCGCGCTCGATCTGCGCGAAGGCGCCGCGCGTGGCCTCGACCAGCTGCACGCCGGCATCGGTGAGGCGCACGCTGCGGGTGGTGCGCCGCACCAGCGGCACGCCGGCGGCGTGTTCCAGCTCGCTGATGCGCTGGCTCATCGCCGCCTTGCTGACGCCCAGCCGGCGTGCGGCGGCGGTGTAGCTGCCCAGGTCGCCCAGCACGGTGAGCCAGTGCACATGGGCCCAGAGGGATTCGATGCGGCGCAGGTCCACGGCGCGCCGTTCAGCCGTCGCGCGGCTCGGTCGGTGTCGCCAGCTTGAGCTGGTAGAAGGCGGCGTCCAGCCAGCGGCCGAACTTGAAGCCCACCTCGGTGATCGTGCCTGCGTGTACGAAGCCCAGGCGCGTGTGGAGCGCGATGCTGCCGGCGTTCGCGGCGTCGATGCAGCCCACCAGCAGGTGCAGCTGGGCCTGTTCGGCCCGGCGGATCAGCTCGCGCAGCAGGCGCTCACCCAGGCCGCGCCCGCGCGCATCGCGGTGCACGTAGACGCTGTGCTCGACGCTGTACTTGTAGGCCGGAAAGGCACGGAAAGTGCCCCAGCTGGCAAAGCCCAGCAGCCGGCCGCTGCCGTCCACCGCACCGACGACCGGAAAGCCGTGGGCGCGCTTGGTGGCGAACCAGCCGACCATCGCCTCGGACGGGCGGGGCGCGTAGTCGTACAGCGCGGTCGAGGTGGCGATGGCGTCGTTGAGGATCTCCAGGATCGCCGGCGCGTGCTCGGCCTCGCTGCAGTCGATCAGGCGGACGCCGTCGTGCGCATTGGGATGCGTCATTGCCATTCCTGCGTGGGTGGGTTGTGGATCGCCAGTGCGCCGGCCCTGGGTGAAAGGCGCAGGCCAGCGCGAGCCATCGGCCCATTGTGATCGCGTCCCGCACGCAGGGCGCATGGACGGGCCGCTCGCGCCACCCCCGGCGCCCCAAGTCCTCCTGCCAGCACCGACGGCCACCGACCACCACCACCGGCTGGCATTTGCGGTCCCGGCAGCCCCGCCGTGACTTGTCGCCAGGTGAACACTTGCGGGCACCCGATGAACCTGTCGTGTAACCGCAACAGGGCGGAATCCGGCCAATCGGGCTCCCGATCGGCTTCTTTCCCTCTGGAGAGCGCCCCGGAGCCCCATTTCCCGTCCTGAAACTGTACGAACCATTAACTTGGTATTAACCCTGAATAACCACATCTCCTTGATTTATTTGTGTTCAATGGGAACCGTGACGTCCCGATGACCTGCTGCAGGCAGCCGGTGCCCCGCAGGACACCCCAAGCGACGCAGCGTCACCACCGACGAGCAGGCGGCTCACCTGCTCACCCCACCTCGTGAAGGAGACAACGATGACCCGCAAGATCCACACCGCGCTGCAAATCGGCGCCCTCGCCGCTGCGGCGATGGCGGTGACCTCGGCCCAGGCCGTCGACTTCGGCGGCTATTTCCGTGGCGGCCCGCAGAGCCAGTCCGCCGACGGCAAGGCCCGCGAGTGCTACGGCCTCGGTGGCGTCAAGTACCGCCTGGGCAACGAGTGCGACCTCGGCGGCGAATTCATGCTCAGCCAGGGCTTCAAGACCGAAGGCATCGACTCCAAGGTCAACTTCATGGTCGACAGCTGGAGCGACAGCGCCACCCCGAACAGCACCTCCAAGGTTGGCGTGGCGATCATGAGCGCCGAGTTCACCGGTTTCGACGTGATGCCCGGCGCCACTTTCTTCGGCGGCAAGGTGCGTGAGCGCCGCGGCGACGTGCACATCATCGACACCTTCTTCACCGACATGTCGGGCACCGGCGCGGGCTTCAAGGGTCAGTCGATCGGCTTCGGCAAGCTGGGCGTGGGCATCTACCGTGGCGACGTCAATTACAAGGACACTGTGGGTGCCACCGTGGCTGGTACTGCCAGCCGCCTGAACGTCGAGGTGCAGGACATCGCCCTCGGCGGTGACAACAGTCTTGGCCTGATCGCCACCTACGTCAGCGGCAAGGACACCACTGGCGGTAAGAATGGTTCGGCCGTCAGCCTGAAGTACGACGCCAAGGTGGCGGGCCTGTCCAACACGGTGTGGGCACAGTATGCGTCGGGCTCGGCCGGCTTGAATTCCAACTTCGGCAGCATCAACGAGGGCTCGGGTGCCAAGCGCTGGCGCCTGGTGGAAACGCTTAACGGCCAGTCTGGCCGCCTCGGTGGTCAGGCCGTGGCGATGCTGGGCAGCGCCAAGACCGATGCCGGGGTGAAGACCGACACCATGACGCTGGGTGGCCGCCTGTCCTATGGCGTGACCAAGAACTTCAAGATCCTGGGCGAGGCCGGCTATACCCGCACCAAGACCGACGGCTCGCCCACTGCCAACCTGACCAAGGTCACCATCGCCCCGACGCTGTCCACCGGCCCGGACTTCTGGACCCGTCCGGAACTGCGCTTCTACGTCACCAGCGCCAAGTGGAACGACGCTGCCAAGTCGGGCGTGGGCATCACCGACAAGACGACGGGTACCAGCTACGGCGCTCAGGTCGAATGGTGGTTCTGACCCCCCAGGTTTTCCTCCTAGGTTGATCGATGGATCTTCGGGGCGCTTCGGCGCCCCGTTTTTTTGCCCGCCAGCGGCCTCACTTCGCCGTCGGCATCACGAACTCGGCGCCCTTGGCGGTGCTCTCCGGCCAGCGCTGCATCACGCTCTTTTGCTTGGTGTAGAAGCGCACGCCCTCCTCGCCGTAGGCGTGCATGTCGCCGAAGAGGCTCCTCTTCCAGCCGCCGAAGCCGTGCCAGGCCATCGGCACCGGGATCGGCACGTTGATGCCGACCATGCCAACCTGGATCTGGCGGGCGAACTCGCGCGCCACGTTGCCATCGCGGGTGTAGCAGGCCACGCCGTTGCCGAACTCGTGGGCGTTGACCAGGTCCACCGCCTCGGCGAAGGTCTTCACGCGCACGCAGCTGAGCACCGGGCCGAAGATTTCTTCCTGGTAGATGCGCATCGCGGGCGTGACGCGGTCGAACAGCGTGCCGCCGGTGAAGAAGCCGCCCTCGTGGCCGGGCACGGTGAAGCCGCGGCCGTCGACCACCAGCTCGGCGCCTTCGGCCACGCCGGTGGCGATGTAGCCCTCGATGCGGTCGCGCGCCTGCGCGGTGACGATCGGGCCCATCTCGGCGTCCAGCTCCATGCCGTTCTTGATCTTGAGCTGGCGGGCGCGCTCGGCCACCTTAGGGATGATGGTGTCGGCGATCTCGTCGCCCACGAACATCGCCACCGAGATCGCCATGCAGCGCTCGCCGGCCGAGCCGTAGGCGGCGCCGATCAGCGCGTCCACGGTCTGCTCGACGTCGGCGTCGGGCAGCACCACCATGTGGTTCTTCGCGCCGCCCAGGGCCTGCACGCGCTTGCCGTGGTGCGCGCCGGTTTCGTAGATGTAGTTGGCGATGGGGGTGCTGCCGACGAAGCTCACCGCCTTCACGTCCGGGTGGCTCAGCAGCGTGTCCACCGCCAGCTTGTCGCCCTGCACGACGTTGAACACGCCGTCGGGCAGGCCGGCCTGCTTGAGCAGCTCGGCCATGAAGA
>DAOLLE010000116.1:0-8187 GCA_035331205.1 Burkholderiaceae bacterium | reverse complement strand
CCCGCGGCTTCGACGTGATGATCGAGGAAGAAGGCCTGGCGCTGCGCGGCACCTTCGTGGTCAACCCGGAAGGTGAGATCAAGGTCGCCGAGATCCACGACCTGGGCATCGGCCGCGTCGCCGGCCTCGTCGAGCGCCCCGACGCAGGCGGCGATGCGGCCCTCGCTGGCGTCGAAGAGCGCGCAGGCGCGCATGCCTGGCGCGCGGTTGGCCAGCGTCAGCGCCGCCTCGGTACCGCGCAGCCCATCCGGTCGCGCGCTCGGGGGCGCCGCGACGCCTGCCGCCGGGCTCGGTGGTGGCGATGTGGCTGGGGCGCAGGCTCCACCGTCATCGGCCGGCGCGCCATCGCCCAGCACCATCGACAGCAGCTGGGCCGTCCAGCCCGGTTCGCTGCCGGCGAAGACCTCCAGCACGTGCGCGCGCAGCCCGCGTGGCCAACTGCTGCGACGCAGGCGGTCGGCGCGGCTGGGCTTGTCGGCCGGGCTGACCAGCAGCAGCGAGGGGCCGCTCCAGGGCGCGCTGCGCGAGAAATCGGCGATGCGCCGCAGCAGGTCCTTGTCGCCCGGCCCGCCGGCCAGCAGCACCGCGCGGTCGGCCTGTTCGAGCAGGCCGAGTGCGACGCGCGTGCCCAGCGGGTCACCCGGTGCGGTCTGCACCTCGATCACGCCCCAGTGGTTGGCCTCGCTGCCGCCGGGCAGCAGCGTGATCAGGAAGTCGGCCAGTGCCTCGCGCGCGCCCTCCTGGCGCAGCAGCACGCGCTGCAGGCGGGCGGCAGCGTTGCCGCCACCGGCGCCGGCGGCAGCGAGGTGGGTGAGCGAGAAACCGGGCCAGGACTGGCCGGCGTCCCAGACCACGACGGTCTGCTGGGGGCGCGGGCCGTCGCGGTCCTCGCGGCCGAACAGGCTGTCGATCGACGGTGCCGCGGGGCTGGCCGAGCGGGTGCGCAGCTCACGCGTGCCCGCCACCAGCGGGTGGCCGTTGTCGTCGGGCTGGATGCTGTTCGGGCCGGACCAGGTGGGCTGGAAGGCGTCGGGCAAGGCGATCTCCGGTGGTGCTCCAAACTGCGAGCGGGCGGCGCCGCTGCGGCGCGCTCAGGGATGCGGCCTCAGGCCAGCACCTGCTGCGCCTCCATGACGCGAAAGCGCGTCATCGCCAGGTTGGAGCGCAGCTTGTCGAGCACCGCGAGGATGAAGTACTCCGGGTGCGCCTGCAGCGTGCGCAGGATGTGGTAGCGGTTGCCGGCGGTGACCAAGACCTCGTCGACCGGGTCGTTCGGCCGCCCGTGCCCCATTTGCCGCAGCGTGCGGCGGTGTACGCGCAGGATCTCGGTGGCCGCCTGAGCGGCGCGGTCGATGTCCGGGCCCTGGGCATCGCTGGCGATCACCAAGCCGGTGTTGCTGTCGATCAGCGAGGCGAAGATCAACCCGTCGAGCAGCATCAACTCGCGCAGGATCACCAGCGCACGCTGCGGGTCGGGCGCGCGCGGCGTGCCATCGGCAGGCGCGGCGACCGGGCTGCTGCGCCAGCCGGGCAGGGCCGGTGCGCTGGGCTGCACCAGCACCGTCTCGGTCAGTCCGGCGGGGCGGGTGTCGGCCAGCGGCGCGATGCCGGTGGGGATGAAGCCGGTGGTGGCCGGCGCAGCACTCTCGACCTGGCCGGGCTTGACCCGGTTCCAGTGCGCCAGCACCTTGTTCCACACCGCGCTGGCGCTGGTCAGCGGCTCGCTGAGCATCACCACCTGCACCTTGGCGGGCCAGTCGAGCGCATCGACCTTGTGCGCGATCCACATCGCGCCCACCGGCAGCATGAACAGCAGCTGGCCGCAGCGCCAGTTGTCGCCGCGGGTGGCCGCGCACAGCGTGGCCAGCATCTCGTCGAGCGCAGAGGGAGACAGCGGCCCGACGATCACCGCCGCCAGGTCGGAAGCCTCCATCAGCGCCAGCGGCACCAGCTTGACGTCGTCGGCGACCGGCTGGTCGTCGATGCGCAAGTCGGCGTGGTAGACCTTGAGTGTGTCGTCGGCGCGCCGAGGCAGCGTGGTGCGCTCGATCACCGCCAGCGCCTCGAGCGAGCCCTGGTCGCGCAGGTGCAGCCGCTCGATGGGCTGGCCGCTGGCGTCCGACAGGGCCTTGATCACCGCGCCGGCCCACATGTGCGCCGGGTCGTACAGCGTGATCAGGCGCTGGTGCGTATCGCTGCCGTCGTGCAGCGTTGCAAAGTGTGCGCGCATGGCCAGCGCCGGCGAGCCAGTGACGTACAGGTCCCGCTGGTGCCGGTCGAAGGACGAGACGCCGGAGGTCGACTCCCCGTCACCCGCCGGTTCGTCCATCACGGCGGTGGACGCGAAGTCGTTGTCGGTCTCGTCATGGTCGCGTCGATCCCTCTGCGGGGTCAGATCACCGAACAGGCTCTTGAACATGGCTGGTGCGTCTCGGGTCGCAAAATGGTTGCCGCTGTTCCGGTCCCGATGTATCCCCCAACGTGCCGCGGGTTCCGGTCGGCGCACGACTCGTACTGTAGTGCGGGATTCCACATCGACGGGGCCGGAACGCGAAGTTTTTCCACCCCGCCTATCATGCGGCGATGCACGACCGCTCCCTCCGTGACGCTCAGAACGCCGCCCCGGCGCCGGACAGCCTGCGCCGCGACGCACAGACCATCGGGCTGGTCGGGCTGGTGCACGGGACCTCGCACTTCTTCCACCTGCTGCTGCCGCCGCTGTTCCCCTGGTTCATTCGCGAGTTCGGCCTGAGCTACGCCGAGCTCGGCCTGGTGGTGTCGGTGTTCTTCGTCATCTCGGGTGTCGGGCAGGCGCTGTCGGGCGTGTTGGTGGACCGCGTCGGCGCGCGCCCGGTGCTCTTCGCTGCGCTGGGCTGCTTCGTCGTCGCGTCGCTCGCGGCCGCGTCGGCCCAGGGTTACAGCGGGCTCGTGCTGGCCTCGGCGCTGGCCGGGCTGGGCAACGCGCCCTTCCATCCGGTGGACTTCACGATCCTGAACCGGCGCATCGCGGCGCCGCGGCTGGGCCACGCCTACTCGGTGCACGGCCTGTGCGGCAACCTCGGCTGGGCGGTGTCGCCGCTGGTCAGCGCCGGCCTGCTGGCGTTGACCGGATCGTTGCGCGCCACCTACATCGGCATTGCCGGGCTGGGCCTGCTGGTGCTCGCGGTGGCGGTGCTCTGCCGCGGCTGGCTGGACGACCGGGCGCTCGAAACGGGGGAGGCCCCACCCGCGAAGCCCGTGAGCGCCGGTTCGTCGACCGCCGCCGGCCGTGGTGCTGGCGCAACGCTTGCTCCCGGCTCGAGGCTGTCGGTCTGGGGTCTGCTGCGCATGCCCTCGGTGTGGTTGTGCTTTTCTTTCCTGTTCTGGTCCACCGCGGCGCTCAGCGCGGTGCAGAGCTTCGCGGCGCCGGCGCTGCACCTGCTGCATGGGCTGGACCTGAAGGTCGCGGCGATGGTGGTGACCGGCTACATGGTCTGCGGCGCCTCCGGCATGGTCGCGGGGGGCTTTCTGCTTGCGCGGCTGGACCAGCGGCTCGAGCCACTGATCGCCGCGGCGCTGGCCGGGTCGGCGGCGATGCTGCTGTTGGCCGCCAGCGGCTGGGTTGGCGGCACGGCGGCGCTGGTGGTGGCCTCGCTGGCCGGCTTGGGTACCGGGCTGGCCGGGCCGTCTCGCGACATGCTGATTCGCCGCGCCACGCCGCCCGGCGCCACCGGGCGCGTCTACGGCCTGGTCTATTCGGGGCTGGACCTGGGTTTTGCGCTGGCCTCGCCGTTGTTCGGCCGGCTGCTGGACGCCGGGCAGCCCGCGGCGGTGTTCCAGGGAGCGGCGCTGACGCTGGGGGTCGCCGTGCTGTCGGCCGCCTGGGTTGGGCGCGCGGGTGTCGCCCGGCGCCGTGCCGACGCCGCGGCCTGAACCCTCGGCCCGCTGGGCCCAACCCTTTGACCCTCCGACCCTCTGACTCCCAGAGGGCCTGACCGCCTTGGCATCGCCATCGCTCGTGCCCTGCCGGCAGGCGCTCGCGTTTCCAGAACGCGTTCCCAAAGCCCGTTGCAAACCGCGCGGACCCGGTTCCAAACGGCAGAAGTTGTAACTGCTGGGTCTTGACGCGCTCTTGCCCCCGTGCCGCCGCGCTCCTGGGGGAACCCAGCATCGGCGCCAGCTGAAACAAATTCAGCTGTGAATAAGTATGCAAATCAGGCACTTACAAGAGGTTGCCAGGTTCAGGGCGGCTTCATGTCGTCGACCCATAATGGCTTCATGGGAATCAATCCCACGAACGTTCAGCTGAGCGAAACGCCCATCCCGCACGAATTCAAGCCCCTGACCATGACGCCGACTCCCACCCTGCAACGCCTCGGCCAAGCGCCGTCGCCAGCCTGTTTGGCGGGGTTGCTGCGGGTGCCGGGACGGTCCGTCGCGGTGGCGGGTCTTGCCGCCGCCACGGTGCTGGCTCTGATGACTCAGACGCCGGTCGCGCAGCGCGTTGAGCTGCTGACTTGGCTCGTGATGGCGCCGCTGTGCGAGGAGGCCTTTTTTCGCGGCCTGCTGCATGAGGCTCTGCTGCGTCGACTGGCTGACAGGCATCGCGGTTGGCTCCGGATCGCCAACGTGCTGGTGGCGCTGGCGTTCGGGGCGCTGCACGCCGCCACCCGGGGGCTTGCCACCGGGCTCGCGGTGATCGCGCCGGCGCTGCTGATCGGGCAGGCCTACGGCCGTTCGCGCCGGCTGCTGCCGGCGGTGGCGCTGCACGCGAGTTTCAACCTCGCCTGGCTGGCCTGGGGCCAGCCCGGCGCCGCGGCGTTCGCAGCCGGTGCGCCGGTTGCTCAGGACTTTCTTTCGATCCTTCAGGAGTGGTTTGCATGAGTACTTTTTGTGGTGACTCGCTGCGTGCGGTCGGCCCGATGGCGTTCGCTGCCGTGCTGCTGGGCTCGGTGTTCGGCGCCCAGGCGCAGAACGTCAGCAACGGCCTGGCGCTGTACAACCAGAGTTTCGGGGGCAACAGCAGCTGCGCGGACTGCCACGGCTCCAATCCGGCATCGAACATCAACAAGATCAGGAAAGGCGTCAGCGCCTCCACGAACCGAACCGCTGTGAACAACAACACGGGCGGTATGGGGTTCTTTGCGTCCTACCTGACCGATTCCAATTACAACGATCTGGCCGCCTACATTGCCAGTGCCTCGGGCTTAACGGCCTCCTACATCTCGGTGGTCACAGCGTCGCTGGATAAGACGTCGATACCCTTCGGCAGTGTGACGGTCGGACAGACCAGTTCCGCGCAGGTGGTGACCCTGTTGAACACCGGCACCTCCGCGCTGACGATCAGCAGCATTGCCAAGACCGGCGCGTCTTTCACCTCGACGAACACCTGTGGCAGCAGCCTGGCCGCGGGAGGCACTTGCGCGATCAGCAGCACCTTCACGCCCACCACCACCGGTGCAGCCAGCGGCACGATCACGATCACCAGCAACGCAACCAACTCGCCGCAGACGATCACGCTGTCGGGCACGGGCAGCAGCACCGCGGTGGCTAATTTTGGTTGGAGCGGCTCGGCCAGCAGCCTGAATTTCTCGACCACGGTGGGCACGCCTTCGGCCGCTCAGACCCTCACGATCGTCAACAACGGTACGGTGTCCGGCAACATCAGCGCCGTGACCGTGAGCGGCAGCAACCCCAGCGACTTCGTGACCGGCGGGAGCTGCGGCACTGGGGTGATCCTCGCCGCCGGCGCCAGCTGTACCGTGACGGTGGCCTTTGATCCTTCCGCCGCAGGCAGTCGCAGTGCCTCCCTGCAGGTGTCCACCAATGCCAGCAACCCCGCAGCCATCTCCCTGACGGGCACCGCCACCGGCGCCACGTCGAGTGCGACCAGCAACTCGAACGTGGGTGGCGGTGGCTGCTCGGTGGCCGCCGCAGGCAGCCCATTCGACCCCCTGCTGCTGACGCTCGGCGCACTGGCTGCGCTCGGTCTGGCCTGGCGCCGCTGGCGCGAAGGCTGACCGGCCCGCGTCCTCGCTGCGTTCCGTCCACCCCTTCTTCCCTTCCTTATTGTTCCCAGGCTGCGGGCCAAGGCCCGCCGCCGGACTCCTTTCGACCGCACGACAACCCCCTGGAGATCCCACCATGCAACGCATCACCCCCACCGTGACCCGCCGCGCCCGTCAACTGCTCGTCTGCCTGTCGCTGGTCGGCGCGACCGTCGCTGCGGTGGCCGCGACCGTCGGCCAGCCGGCGCCGACGCTGGACCTGCCGGGCGCGCAGGGCAACGTCAGCCTCGCCGCCGCCAAAGGCAAGGTGGTCTATGTCGACTTCTGGGCCTCCTGGTGCGGTCCCTGCCGCCAGTCTTTCCCCTGGATGAACGAGATGCAGGCCAAGTACGGCCCGCGCGGCCTGCAGATCATCGGCGTGAACCTGGACGCGAAGCGCGACGACGCCGACAAGTTCCTGGCCCAGACGCCCGCGAAGTTCACCCTCGCCTTCGACAGCAAGGGCGACTCGCCGCGCGCCTACGGTGTCAAGGGCATGCCGACCTCGGTGCTGATCGGCGCCGACGGCAAGGTGATCGACCACCACAGCGGCTTCCACGACGAGGAGCGCAAGACGCTGGAAGACGCGATCGTCGCCGCACTGGTCAAGGCTGGCCGCTGAACCCCGGGGCATGACCATGCATTCGAATTCCACACCTTCGCGCCGCCGCGGGCTGCTGCGCATCACCTCGGCCGCCGCTTTGCTCGGCCTGGCTCTGCTGGGGGCTGGCTGCAGCAGCTTCCAGCCGCCCCAGCCCTGGGAAAAGGGCACGCTGGCGCGCAAGGACATGACCTTCGAGACCGATCTACTCGACCAGCGCTTCGTGCAGCACATCTATTTCAGCAAGGAAGCGGCCTCGGGCGGCTATGGCGTGGGGGGAGGCGGCTGTGGCTGCAATTGATCGTCCGCTGAGCGGATCCATGAAGGGCTCCATCGTCGCGGCCGCGCTGGCGCTGCCGGGCATCGTCGCCACCGTTGCGGCCGTGGCACCGGCCACCGCCCAGGCGGAATCGGCGCCCGAGCAGGCCGTCATGGGCCTGAAGTACCTCGACTACAACGAGTCCCAGCCCGGGCTCAAGCGCGTCAAGGTGCGCGCGCCGTCGGCCTACCTGCTGACGCCGGTGGGCTCCAAGTGGTCGGTCGAGGGCTCGGCGGTGCACGACGACGTGTCGGGTGCCTCGCCACGCAACTACAGCGATGTGTCCGGCGCCAGTGTGATGCACGACCAGCGCAACGCCGCCGACCTGAAGGTGTCCCGATACTTCGATCGCTCCGCCATCGGTCTCGGTGCCAGCTACTCGAAGGAGCACGACTACTTCTCCCGCGGGGTGTCGCTGGACGGGCGCATCGCCAGCGCCGACAACAACACCACGCTCAATGGTGGGATCGGCTACACGACCGATCGCATCAATCCCGTCAACCTCGCCGTGGTCGATCAGAAGAAGCGCACGACCGACCTGATGGTGGGCATCACGCAGGCCTGGAGCTCCCGGGATCTGGTGCAGGCCAACCTCACGATGGGTTTCGGGCACGGCTACTTCAGCGATCCCTACAAGCCGAACGATTCTCGCCCGAACAAGCGCAACACCAACGCCCTGCTGCTGCGCTGGAACCACCGCGGCGACAATTGGCCTGGCACGCTGCGCAGCAGCTACCGCTACTACACCGACAGCTATGGCATTCGTGCACACACCACGGAACTCAACTGGGTGCAGGCCCTGGGCCGGTCGTGGACCGTCACGCCGCTGTTGCGCTACTACACGCAGCGTGCCGCCTCGTTCTACTTCGATCCCTCCGGCACCGGTTCCGGTCCTGCGGTTCAAACCCAGTACTACGCCAACGACCAGCGCCTGTCCGCTTTCGGTGCCGTCACCTGGGGCCTGAAGGTGGACTGGAAGCTCACCGAACGCTGGACCGCGGACATCAAGTACGAGCGCTACCAGCAGCGTTCGAACTGGCGCATCGGCGGCGACGGCTCGCCGGGCATTGCGCCCTTCTCCGCGAACTGGCTGCAGCTGGGCCTGAGCGCGGCGTTCTGACCCCGACCGCAGGCGGTGAGCCCATGATGACCCCGGATGCCCTAGTGACCGACGTGACGCCGCGCGGCGAGACGGTGGTCGAGTTCGGCGCCATGGCGAGCGTCTGCAAGATCCGCCTCGC